>NZ_JAKZKV010000011.1 GCF_022808675.1 Parabacteroides sp. FAFU027 | reverse complement strand
AGTGTAAGGGAATGCTCCACTAACAACTGGTGTGCCACTAATCGTTACCACATTTCCAGCCCAACTACCGCTTACACCAGTGGGTAAACCAATGAAAGTAGCTCCTGTTGCTCCGGTGGTGGCATAGGTGATAGTAGTTATTGCCGTATTGATACACTTTGTCTGAGCATCTGTCCCTGCTGCTGAACTTAGCGTGATTGTATTATCCGGGGTAACCGTAATTACCGCACTACCACTCATTGTGGTTCCTGTGCAATTGTCATCACTAACAGCGGTAACGCTATAGGTTTTATTGCTGGTTGGTGAAACCGGAATAATAACTGGACTGCTGGTAATATTGTTTATCGTTACTGGTGTTGTGCCTTCGCTATAGGTAATGCTCCATGGCTGTGTTCCAGTTAAGGCAACACTCAGATTTGTTGAACTGCCCGTACAGATAGTAGCATTGCCACTAATAGAAGCTGTTGGCAAAGCGTTGACTATAACAACTGCGCTGCCACTCATTGACGTTCCTACACAATTAGCATCACTGACAGATGTTAGCGTGTAGGTTTTAGTACTGGTTGGTGAAACACTTATCGTTGCAGGACTGCTGGTGATATTATTCAATGTTACCGGAGTGGTTCCATCTGTATAGGTGATATTCCATGGCTGCTGACCTGTTAAGGATACTGATAGGTTAGTGGAAGCTCCCGTACAGATGGTAGCATTGCCGCTAATCGTGGCTGTTGGCAAAGCGTTGACTGTTACAACTGCGCTGCCACTCATTGACGTTCCTACACAATTAGCATCACTGACAGATGTTAGCGTGTAGGTTTTAGTACTGGTTGGTGAAACACTTATCGTTGCAGGACTGCTGGTGATATTATTCAATGTTACCGGAGTGGTTCCATCTGTATAGGTGATATTCCATGGCTGCTGACCTGTTAAGGATACTGATAGGTTAGTGGAAGCTCCCGTACAGATGGTAGCATTGCCGCTAATCGTGGCTGTTGGCAAAGCGTTCACAATAAAATCAGTAGTACTGACAGCTGTTCCACCTGATGTTCCTACAGTTATTCGCCCTGTTGTTACTCCTCCAGGCAATGACGCTATTTTAATTTGGGTTGAACTGACAACTGTAATTGATCCGGAAGGAATAAGAGCTCCATTAAAATCAATAGAAGTTACATTAACGAAGTCTGCACCATTGATGGTAACCTGTGCTCCCGATCCACTACACACCTCAGTCGGAGTAAATCCACTAATACTTACCGCAAAAATATTACCATTCAATACAGTAGCCATAAACAGAGTTGCCATTATCACTCTATATCTTATCAAAAATCGGGCAGTCCAATCTTTTGATAAAGAGTGACAATGGTAAAGATTTGATTTGTACTGAGACAAATAAATCTTTCGTTCTGCTGAATATAGACTACTTTTCTTCATCGTTAATTCATTCAATGGGGGGAGAATTCCCATTGATTCTTACATCGCAGAAATCAGTTCAAACTAATACTAATAATTTAATTATAAGGCGGAAACAAATAATTGTTTAGGTCTAATTATCAGTTAATATGGTACTTATACAAACTAAAAGTCCGTATAACGATAGATAAAAGTTCAACAAATCCTAATTGAAAAGTGTCATTAGGTAATATCGGCAATCTCATGCTTACAAATAAAAGTACAAGAGGTTAGTACTTAATCAAGTAGAGAGTTCACAATTATAAAACAGAAGATGTTTGATAAAAGTTTGTTATAAAAGGAGAGATTATAAGTCGGAAAGATCATCTGACATGGATAAAAACAGGTCAAAAACGCTATAAACAAGCAGAAAATGAAAGTATCAAAAGCAACCAACAAAGCTGTATATCAACCATTTAACAACGCAAAACGGATTTAATGCAACATGATTTAATTTTTCATGGTTCTAAATTTATGTTGAACTAAAATCAAAGACAGATTGTTGCTCTATGTTAATTACAGATACTCAAAATTGGAGTATATATGAGACTTATATACCCGTTTGTTTTAATATAGCCAATGCCTCATTTTCCTTCTCAGTCATATTTTTTCGGGCTTCATCCGTTTTATCTTCAATGCCGCAAAGGTGAAGAATTCCGTGGATAATGATACGGTGTAATTCCATAATATATTCTGTTCCAAACTGTTCGGAATTACTCTTTACCGTATCCAGGCTGATGAAAATATCTCCCGATATCTTGTTTCCGGCCGTATAGTCAAACGTGATGATATCGGTATAATAATCGTGTTGCAGATATTGATTATTCACCTCCAGAATCTTCTCATCATCACAAAAGATATAGCTGATTTCACCGACTTTTTTACTGTGAAGCTCTGCCACTTTTTTGATCCATTCATTCACCTCTTTCTTTTTGATGGGAGGTGTTTTGACATTTTCGGTGTAGTAGTTAATGGCCATTTCTGTTTACAATTTATTCATTTACCATTTACAATTGAGGGACAAAGAAATTGATCTGTAACATCAATCCCTCAGTCCCTCAATTAATCATTCCCTAATATCAGGCGCGTGTCTGTCCGTTACCCCGTATAATATATTTATAGCTTGTAAGCTCTTCTAAGGCCATAGGACCGCGCGCATGGAGCTTCTGGGTACTTATTCCTATCTCTGCCCCTAAACCGAACTGAGCGCCATCTGTGAAGGCCGTAGAGACATTTGCATATACACAGGCGGCATCCACCATTTTTTCGAAGACAGAGATGTTCTGTGCATTTTCACTTACAATCGCCTCACTGTGTTTGGAGGAATATTTAGTGATATGGTCAATCGCTTCTTCCAGATTAGCAACCGTTTTTACCGACAATTTATAATCCAGGAATTCAGTTCCGAAACTTTCGTCCGTGGCATGCTCCAGTAAATCAGCCGGATATTTTCCTTTCAAAGCTGCATATGCGGGTTGATCCGCGTAGATAATGACATTTTTTTCAGCCATTTTCAGGCAAAGAGCCGAAAGGTCTGACAGGCGTTTCTCATTTACAATTACACAATCTAATGAATTGCAGACACTTACACGTCTTGTTTTGGAATTAAAGATGATTTCTGCCCCTTTTTCCAAATCACCAGATTCATCAAAATAGGTATGACACACGCCCGCACCGGTTTCAATAACAGGTATTTTGGAATTATCACGCACAAAGTTAATCAGCCCCTGGCTTCCGCGCGGGATAATCAGATCCACATAACCTACCGCATTCAGCATTTCAGCCGTAGCTTCACGATCAGGAGGCAATAAGGTCACTATATCTTTAATTACGCCTTGTTTCTCAAGAACGTTTTGAATAATCCCAACAATGGCACTATTCGAATCGTGAGCATCAGAGCCTCCTTTCAACAGACAGGCATTTCCCGATTTAAGACAAAGTGAGAAAACGTCAAAGCTTACATTCGGACGCGCCTCGTAAATAATTCCGATCACGCCAAACGGTACAGTCACTTTAGAGATCTTCATTCCGTTCGGTCGGTTTGTTTCGCTAAGAATTTTACCCAGTGGGGAGGGCAACGTTGCCACATTACGAATATCAGCCGCAATGCCTTCAATACGTTCTTTAGTCAGCATCAGACGGTCATATTTCGGATCTTTGGGATCCATACGGCTCAAATCCTTTTTATTCTCTTCCAGTATAAAATCACTTTGCGCTACGGCAGCATCAGCCACAGCAAGCAGGATCTCGTTGATATTTTCATCAGTCAGCAGATTGATGGTACGGCTGGCTGATTGTACTTTCTGAAATGTCTGTTCCAGTTTCATGTGTCGGAATTTGAAGATAAGAACGCAAATTTATTGAATTAATTCCGAATTCTTGGGCAAGGGTGCTGTTTTAAAGGTGATATACAGATTTTGAGGTACTCACAATTGCATAATTACTCCTTCACAATCCTTACTTTCACCCTTAACAATGTCACCACTATATAAAGTCTTATAATAACTATTTCTTTAATTTCCAGTTATACCTACCTGCAACCTAAAGAATATCCTAAGGCTATATATAACAGAGATAAACCAGAGATATAATAGGGATAAGCCAGAGATATAACACAAATAAATGGTGTAATATCCCTGGTTTATTTCTTTTTAATCATCGATAATTGTACCTTTATTATACTCCTTACATAGCCTTAGCTATCCCTTATCCCCCCGTTTATATCAGAAGTACAGGAATGTTTATTATTCGCATAAAAGAGCCGAAAGATTATAGGTAAACAGAAAAACTTGTCTATGTATAAAAGGGGGGACTGAAAATGTTGTCAGGGGAAAGGAGAGGCCAACTAAGCAGATAATTAATAATTCAGAAGATTGAGCCCGTATCCGAGAGAACAATACTGAGTTTTCCACCTGTAATGTGGTGAGCAGGGAGATAAAGTAAATTCTTCAAACCGATACGAACAGTTCTGATTACAGTAGCTCCGGCAAAATAAACGGACTGATGATACAGATGCTAAGTAAGTAAAGAAGAACGAAATAACCGGGGAAAATGGGAGATTTATTTATCTAAAACCCGGTAAATATTAGATGGATTTAACTTTGATAAAATCATTGCCAGCCGCTTCAGCTTACGAAATGATAAAAAGACAATGTAACATCCGGCTTTAGCCAAAGAAAACTGATTCAGCTAAAACCGGATGATAGATTACAGACTATGATAAGAATGAAAAAACAGGAATTCTGCAAACTAAGAATTAGAAAAGAGAAAGCTGTTTTGCTCCAGTCAGGCTTTTCTTGATTTCAACTATACGTTGTTCTGTTTCTGTGGTTTGCATGAAGTGGCGCACCAAAGCTACATTTTTAGCCCCTGCAGCCACCACATCATCCAGATTTTCCGGGAAAATGCCACCAATAGCAACTACAGGCACATCAGCAAATGAGAGCACCTCTTTCAGCATACCCACACCCACCGGAGCATCCGGACGGGCTTTCGCATTCGTTGGATAAACAGGACCGAAGCCAATGTAATCCGGTTTATGAGTCAATGCTTCACGAACCTGCTCAATCGAGTGGGTCGAAAGACCTATTTTCAACCGGTCACCGGCAATCTTGCGTGCCTCCTCAATTGGAAGATCATCCTGTCCCAGGTGCAATACATCTGCTCCGGCAGCCAACGCCAAATCAACCCGGTCGTTTATAACAAGCAAGGTATTAGTTCCCGCTGTAATTGATTTAATTCTTTTTCCAGCTTCGATAATTTCACGGTCAGTCAAATGTTTCTCGCGCAATTGTATCATACGGATATTCTGGCGGACACATATTTTAGCTATTTCTTCGTAAGAGAGTTCAGGTTTTGTGATAATGATATACAGACCAAAATCTTGCATAATAAAAAGTCATTTATAAATTAGGAACATTCATTTCATTTTCCCTTAATGTTTGAATTCTAAAAGGGAAATTATACAGATAAGCAGGCGATTTTGGAATCAGGAAGGAGAGTGTAATTTCTCCCTTCGCCGGCATTATCCGGATCAGGTACTATGGGTATCTTCTCAGCTTTGATTTAAAGCACCCCAGAAATAAGTACGGAATCAGAGTGCAAAGATAGAAATAACCCCTGCAAATCCGAATATCTTTCAACAAACTATAAAATGGGCCATTCCCTTAAACCATAATGGTTATATTTTGAATTATCTGCCTGAGGATTAAAACTCAAACCGCTATCTTTGCACAAAATAACTCATTCAATGGATTTTAAATACGATGTTATAGTAATCGGCGCAGGACACGCGGGATGCGAAGCTGCCGCCGCTGCTGCCAACCTGGGTTCAAAGACCGTCCTCATAACGATGGACATGAACAAGATAGCTCAAATGAGCTGCAACCCTGCGGTTGGTGGTATTGCCAAAGGACAAATTGTACGCGAAATAGATGCCCTGGGTGGGGGTATGGGAATTGTAACGGATAAAACGGCTATTCAATTCCGAATGCTTAACCGCTCCAAAGGACCTGCGATGTGGAGCCCCCGTGCTCAAAGCGACCGCGCTAAGTTTATCAACGAATGGAGAGGTATTCTTGAAAACACCAATAATCTGGATATCTGGCAGGATTTTGTAAAACAGCTTATCATCAAGGATGGCCAGGTACAGGGTGTAATTTCCGGAATGGACGTTACTTTCTATGCAAAAACGGTGGTCATTACCACAGGAACTTTTCTGAATGGTTTGATGCACATCGGTAAAACACAACTTCGCGGTGGACGTATTGCAGAACCTGCTTCTTATGGAATTACCGAACAACTCAAAGAAGCCGGAATTGCAACTGACCGTATGAAAACCGGAACTCCGGTTCGTATTGACGGTAGAAGCGTTGATTTCAGCATGACCGAAGAACAGATAGGAGATTTTGATTTCCACAAATTCTCTTATATGAATCATGCACCTAAAACATTGTGCCAGCTTAGCTGTTGGACCATGTACACCAATGAACAAACGCATGAAGTTCTACGAAGCGGATTAGTGGATTCTCCGTTATACAACGGACAAATCCAAAGTATCGGACCGCGTTACTGTCCGAGTATCGAAACCAAGATTGTCACTTTTGCAGATAAAACACAACATCAGCTTTTTCTGGAACCGGAAGGTGAAACAACACAGGAGTATTATCTCAATGGTTTTTCCTCTTCCCTCCCACTCGATGTGCAATTGAATGCATTGAAAACGATTCCTGCATTCCGTAATGTACGCATCTATCGTCCGGGATATGCTATCGAATACGATTTCTTCGACCCTACCCAACTCAAGCATAATCTCGAAAGTAAGATTGTAAAGAATCTCTTTTTTGCCGGACAGGTTAACGGAACGACAGGTTATGAAGAGGCGGCAGGTCAGGGTCTGATTGCAGGTATTAATGCACATATTAATTGCCACGGTGGAGATGAATTTATCCTTAACCGTGACCAGGCCTATATTGGTGTTTTGATTGACGACCTTGTAACTAAAGGTGTGGACGAACCCTATCGCATGTTTACCTCCCGTGCCGAATATCGCATACTACTTCGTCAGGATGATGCTGATATGCGTCTGACTGAAATGAGTTACAAACTAGGTTTGGCAAAACAGGATAGATTTGATTTACTGCAAACCAAAAAGGAGGAGATAAATCGTATTTCCGAATTTGCAAAAAACTACTCCATCAAACCTCAATACATAAACGAAGGATTAGAGAAATTAGGCACTGCTCCATTGAAGCATGGATGCAAATTAATAGACCTGATTACACGCCCTCAAATCACACTTGAAAATATAGCAGAATTAGTGCCTGCCTTCAAAGAAGAACTGGATAAAACATCCGATAGAAAAGAGGAGATTCTGGAGGCTGTGGAAATCCTGATTAAGTACGAAGGGTACATCCAACGTGAGAAACTAATTGCCGATAAGATCAATCGTCTCGAGCATATCCATATCAAGGGTAAGTTTAATTATAACGAGATCCATACCCTCTCGACTGAAGCCCGTCAGAAGCTTTGTAAGATTGACCCGGAGACCATTGCCCAGGCCGGACGCATACCGGGAATCTCCCCCAGCGACATCAATATACTGCTGGTATTGTTAGGCCGATAGCAAACCTATGTTTCACGTGAAACATTAAAGGATTCTTACAAGTCACTCAAGCTAAACACATGATTATAAAGGGCAAATAAACAGCCCCCGGAAGCACTTCTTCAACAAGAGAGAATACTTAAACATCACACAAAGAACGGAACTAATCCATGCGGTCAGTTCCGTTCTTTCTTTTATAAAAGCCATAACATCTAACAAAAGTACCGAATCTAACGGAAGGAGATAAATACGTTGTGAAAGTCCGACTTTAAATGTATACAAGCATATGATATCAGAACTATCCAATAGATAACATCGTCCAAACCGGCTGCTATATTTTTTCCATTTCGTTCAAACCGAACAAAACAGAATAATAAATCAGTGAGTAAAATTTATGGTAAAAAGAGTGGATACAAGCAAGGTAAAGAGAGCAAAGAATTACAGTAAAACCCACCCTTATTTTTGCAGTTATATTGTCCTAAAATTGATGTTTTACCTTTATCTTTGAAACAAAAAAAGAAGCTTTGGAAAACAGAGATGATAAAATAAAAAACATACTTTCGAGCCTTCCGGAAAGTCCGGGTGTCTATCAATATTTCGATGAAACCGGTACTATTATTTACGTCGGAAAGGCGAAAAATCTGAAAAGAAGAGTTTCATCTTACTTCAATAAACAGCATGATTCTCCCAAGACCCGCATCCTTGTTCGCAAGATTGTTGAAATCAAATATATCGTCGTTAAAACCGAAGAAGATGCTCTTCATTTAGAAAATAGCTTGATTAAGGAGCTTCAGCCTCGCTACAATGTGATGCTGAAAGACGACAAAACTTACCCTTGGATTGTCATCAAAAACGAACCATTTCCCCGCATATTTCAAACACGGAATATGATTAGGGACGGGTCACAATACTTTGGCCCCTACTCCAACATTCACATGGTTCGTACCATTCTGGAACTGCTTCGAAAATTATATCCGCTTCGTACCTGTAAGTTATTCCTATCTCCTGAAAACATCAGACAGAACAAATTCAAGGTCTGCCTGCAATATCACATCAAGAACTGTAAAGGTCCATGTGAAGCATTGCAAACCGAGCAGGAATACAACGAATATATCGTTAATTCCCGGAGAATTCTGAAAGGAGAAATCAATCAAATTCGCGATTTACTCCAACAAGAAATGATGGAATGTGCCACAGAACTACGTTTTGAAGATGCACAGAAAACAAAGGAAAAGCTGGAATTAATCGAAAATTATCAGGCAAAAACCGTTGTGGTTAGCCCCTCCATTCACAATACAGACGTCTTTTCATACCTGGAAGAAGAGAATATTATCTATATCAACTATCTGCACGTATCAAACGGTTCCATCAGTCAGGCTTATACTTTTGAACTGAAAAGAAAGCTGGATGAACCCAAAGAAGAGCTGCTGAGCCTGGCCATTGTGGAGATGAGAAACCGTTTCAACAGCAGGGCAAGGGATATTATTGTGCCGTTTTACCCGGATATTGAGATGGAAAACATCACTTTTTCTATTCCACAACGGGGAGATAAACGCAAACTATTCGAATTATCCGAGCAAAATGTACGTCAATATAAAGTTGACCGCATGAAGCAGGCGGAGAAATTAAACCCGGAACAACGTACAATCCGCATACTTTCAACTTTGCAAAAGGATTTACAATTACACGAACTACCTCTGCATATTGAGTGTTTTGACAACTCCAATATACAGGGTACAAGTCCGGTTGCAGCCTGTGTAGTCTTTAAAAAAGCAAAACCAGCCAAGAAGGATTACCGCCATTTTAACGTGAAAACTGTCGAAGGTCCTGATGATTTTGCATCCATGCGCGAGATTGTGTACAGACGATATAAGCGTTTATTAGAAGAAGAGGCTCTCCTACCCAATCTTATCGTAATAGACGGGGGAAAAGGACAGCTTCATGCTGCCTGTGATTCACTACAGGAGCTGAATATTTACGGACGAATTCCGATTATCGGTATTGCGAAACGCCTCGAAGAAATCTATTATCCGGAAGATTCAGTGCCTCTTTACCTGGATAAAAACTCGGAAAGTCTGAAGTTGATACAGCAATTGCGGGATGAAGCTCACCGATTTGGCATAACATTCCACCGCAAAAAAAGAAGCCTGAAACAAGTTGTTTCCGAACTTGATGCGATAGAAGGTATTGGAGAAAAGACCAAAACAGCCCTTTTGAGCCATTTTAAGAGCGTAAAACGCATTAAAAGCTCATCACTGGAAGAATTATCCGACCTGATAGGTAAAAGCAAGGCAGAGAAGCTTTATAAGGGTTTACATCCATAATCAGAAAGAAATCAGTAACTTTGCGATAAAGAGAATATGAGAACAGTCATTCAACGGGTTAGTAAAGCTTCCGTTACCATTTCGGGAGAAATAAAGTCGGATATCCGGCAAGGTTTACTCGTTTTAGTGGGTATAGAAGAGAGTGATACTACCGAAGATATGGATTGGTTAGCCAAAAAAATAACCAACCTGAGAATATTTGATGATGAGAATGGTGTAATGAACCGTTCAGTAATGGATATTAACGGTGAAATGCTGGTTGTAAGCCAGTTTACCTTACACGCATCCACCAAGAAAGGGAACCGCCCCTCCTATATCAAAGCTGCGCGCCCGGAATTTGCCATACCGATGTACGATAATTTCTGCAGTACTCTCTCTTTGATGGCAGGAAAAGAGGTAAAAACTGGTGAATTCGGAGCAGATATGAAAGTAGAATTACTCAATGACGGTCCGGTTACCATTATCATGGACTCAAAAAATAAAGAATAAAAAAAGGCTTATGGAGAATGAAATACAATCGGTTCCTGTATCTATTTCTGAAGCTCAGAAACAGGTAGATAACTGGATTAAAACCTATGGGGTACGTTATTTCAGCGAACTGACCAATATGGTTTTGCTTCAGGAAGAGGTAGGTGAACTGGCCAAAATCATTGCCCGTCTCTACGGCGAGCAGACTTTCAAAGAGAGTGATAAGGCTTATGACATGGAAGATGAAATGGGCGATGTCCTTTTTGTACTGATTTGCCTGGCCAACCAAACCGGTATTGACCTCGAAAAAGCATTTGCAAAGAATATACAGAAAAAAATTACACGTGACAAAACACGGCATATCAATAATCCTAAACTAAAGTAAATGAGCAAGTATATCAAGACTTTAAACGAATACAACATTACGCTGGACGACCAGTTTGTAAGCGAAAAAGTGGAACAAATTATCAACAAAAACCTTCAGGATTCCATGAAGGAAGAGGTCTTTAAAAAATTGTTCAGCTGCATTGACTTAACTTCACTCAATAACACCGATAATACCCAACAAATCATCAACTTTGTGGAAAAGGTTAACCGATTTGACCAGGAATTTCCACAACTGGATAATGTGGCTGCGGTATGTGTTTATCCTAATTTCACGGGTATCGTACAAAGCCATCTGGAAGTAGAAAATGTAAAAATAGCAGCTGTTTCTGCCGGTTTTCCTGGTGCACAAACCTATACCGAAATCAAAGTAGCAGAGACATCATTAACTGTTATGGACGGTGCTGATGAGATAGATATTGTGATGAATCTGGGTAATTTCACCGCCGGAGAATTTGAAGAACTGACTGATGAAATATCAGAAATAAAGGATGCATGCCGTGAGGCTCACCTGAAAGTTATCCTGGAAACCGGTACATTAAAAACTGCATCAAATATCAAAAAAGCAGCTGTTCTGGCTATGTATTCGGGTGCAGATTTTATTAAGACATCGACCGGAAAGACTCATCCAGCAGCTACATTGGAAGCCGCTTACGTGATGTGTGAGGCCATCAAGGAATACTATCTCAAAACGGATAAAATGATTGGTTTTAAGGCTGCAGGAGGCATTGTAACCAGTGAAGATGCAGTCAAATATTACTGCATCGTAAAAGAGGTTTTAGGGGAAAATTGGCTCAATAAAGAGCATTTCAGAATAGGTGCGAGCCGTTTGGCTAATAACCTGTTGGGAGATATTTTTGGAAAACAAATCAACTTCTTCTGACAAATAAAACAGCCACGAATGCGCGAATAAAATTCAGAAGTTTCAAATGTGCTGATTTTACAATGAAAATAAATACCGAACAACACAAATACTTTTCCAAAACTGGAAAAGAAAAGATACCTTCATTTTCATGAATTAACTTCGTTGATTTTCAATTCGTGGCTTAAAGATTAAGCTTGTTTTTGCCTTAAATAAATAAAGAGAAAAGGGATGACTTCTAAATTTAAATCATCCCTTTTCCTTTATTTATTTCGTTGAATGGTATAGTTCAAAACAGTCTTAAGCGACTCTTTTTCAGCTGTATCCGTAAATTCTTCAAGACATTCCAGCGCTTTTACTTTAAACTCCTCCATTTTCTTTTCAGCATATTCAATACCTTGATTTTCTACTGCAAAATTGATTAGAAGTTGAATATTTTCAGGAGTGAAATCTTTTTCTCTTATGATGTTCAGCATCTTCTCTCCTACTCCATTTACAGATGTATTGAGTGCATAAATCAGTGGTAAAGTAACCTTTCCTTCACGAATATCATTTCCGGTCGGTTTACCTACTTCATCAGATTTGAAGTAATCAAAAATATCATCCCGAATCTGGAAAATCAACCCCAGGTAGTAGGCAAATTTCTCCAGTTTCTCTATTCTTTCTTCTGAAGAATCTACTGATAAAGCCCCTACCCTAAAGCAGGTTTCAAACAAAGATGCAGTCTTTTTATAAATGATTTTATAGTAGTTTTCTTCTGAAAAATTAGCGGACTGAGCGGTAAACATCTGCTGAATTTCACCATCAACAGAGGTGGCAGCAAACTCGGAAAGTGATTTTACAATGTAAATATTATCTGTAGTTACCGCTTTTTGGAGAGCAATAGAGAGGAAATAGTCACCCAATAAAACAGCCAGTTTACTGTTGAATTTGGAGTTAATGGTCTCCAATCCGCGTCTCATATTGGTTTCATCCAATACATCATCGTGTAGTAAAGTAGCATTGTGGAATAATTCAAGTGCAATAGCAGAATCAAAGCTCTTCTGATTGACAGAACCTGTCGCACATTTGGCTGCCAAAAGTACAAGAATCGGACGTAGGTTTTTACCCTTTTTCTGGAGGAAATGGTCAACGGCTTTATTAATCAATTCATTGTCAGAAAGTAGTGCCTCTCTAAACGACTCGTCGAAGTTTTTAATCTCTTCCTGAATGGGTACTTTTATCTCTGTAAGTATATCCATAGTAGCGGTTTAAGGAGCAAAAGTAGCAATTTTTTCCTATCTTTACCCATAAAAAGATTGATAATGAGCGAACAAAAAAAACTCTTTTTGCTGGATGCATACGCTTTAATTTACCGGGCCTACTACGCGTTTATCAAAAATCCAAGAATAAATTCTAAAGGTCTGAATACTTCAGCCGTTTATGGTTTTATCAATACACTTGAGGAAATCCTCAAAAAGGAAAATCCCTCCCATATTGCAGTTGCTTTTGACCCCAGCGGACCTACGTTCCGAAACGAACTTTTTGACCAGTACAAGGCACATCGTGAAGAGACTCCTGAAGTGATAAGACTCTCTGTTCCAATTATTAAGGAGGTCATTAGTGCATACAATATTCCTATTCTGCTCTACCCGGGTTTTGAAGCTGATGACGTAATCGGTACCTATGCAAAACTTGCAGAAAAGGCCGGTTATCAGGTCTATATGATGACCCCAGATAAGGATTACGGTCAGTTGGTTTCCGAAAATATCTTCATTTTAAAACCCAAATCAATGGGTAATGATTTGGAAATTCTGGGAGTGGAAGAGGTAAAACAAAAGTTCCATTTGGAAAGTCCCGAACAGGTAATTGACCTCTTAGGCTTGATGGGGGATTCAGCCGATAACATTCCGGGGTGTCCGGGAGTCGGTGAAAAGACGGCTCAAAAATTGTTAGCTCAGTTTGGCTCGATTGAAAATCTGTTGGTCAATACCCATCAACTTAAAGGAGCCATCAAAGACAAAGTTGAAAATAACAAACAGCTGATTGAACTCTCAAAATTATTGGCAACCATCAAAATTGACATTCCGGTCGATTTTGATGAAGAGGCATTGGTTCGCAAAGAAATTGACGAAGCAAAGTTGACTTCACTTTTTGAAGAACTCGAATTTCGCAATCTTGGAAACCGTGTATTCAAAAATAATGCGACTCCTGAACCAGCACCTAAAAATAGTCCGGTTCAAGGCTCTCTCTTTGATGATTTCATGGATTCTCCCTTGGAAGAAAAAAAATATTCAATTCTCAGCGACTTAAAATCAACCCCTCACTCCTATTATTTACTTGATACTGAGGAAAAAATAGCCGATTTTGCAGGCAATATTTCTGTTTGTGATTTTGCGGCATTTGACACAGAAACTACCGGAGTTGACCCCATTACCGCTGAATTAGTGGGATTGTCCTTCTCAATGAAGGAAAAAGAGGCTTACTACATCACTCTCCCACCCGACCGCGAAAAAGTCATCGAAATTCTGGATAAGCTGCGACCATTTTACGAAAATGAAAAAATTCTTAAAATAGGACAAAATATCAAGTATGACTACATCGTTCTGAAAAATTACGGTATCGAAGTAAAAGGCAAAATGTTTGATACCATGATTGCTCATTATTTACTCCAACCGGAACTTCGGCATAATATGGACTTCATGGCAGAAGTCTATCTCAACTACAAAACCATTCACATTGATGAACTGATTGGTCCGAAAGGAAAAAATCAAAAATCGATGCGTGATGTACCGGTGGATAAAATTTACGAGTATGCCTGTGAAGATGCCGACATCACCCTTCAACTCAAAAACAAACTGGAGGCAGAAATTGAGTCCAGCGATTTGAAGAAACTTTTTTATGACATCGAAATGCCATTGATGCTGGTACTGGCAGAAATGGAAATGAACGGAGTGCGTGTTGATAAAAATGCGTTGAAACAATCTTCGGAAGAAATTACCTCTCAACTTCTGGAAATCGAAAAATCCATTTTTGAAATTGCCGGTCATGATTTCAATATCAACTCAGCACAACAGGTTGGAGTGGTACTTTTTGATGAATTGAAAATTACTGATAAAGTAAAGAAAACCAAAACCGGTCAATATTCCACTTCGGAAGATGTGCTGGAGAACCTGAAGAGTAAACATATTATTGTTGAAAAGATTCTGGAATTTCGCGGTTTGAAAAAACTATTGAGTACCTACATCAATGCATTACCTGAACTGGTTAATCCAAAAACAGAAAAGATACATACCTCGTTTAATCAGACAGTTACAGCAACAGGCCGGTTAAGTTCAACCAATCCAAACCTCCAAAACATTCCTATCCGTGATGAACAGGGAAAGGAAATCCGCAAAGCATTCATTGCCGATGAAGGTTGTTCATTCTTTTCGGCTGACTATTCTCAGATTGAGCTTCGTATTATAGCTCACCTTAGCCAGGATAAGAATATGGTGGAAGCATTTCAAACTGAACAAGATATTCATGCTGCCACATCTGCAAAGATTTTCAAAGTTCCTATTGAAGAGGTTTCTAAAGATATGCGCCGCAAAGCTAAGACCGCCAACTTCGGTATCATTTACGGTGTATCTGTTTTTGGCTTGGCGGAACGGTTAACTATTCCCCGCGCAGAAGCTAAAGAGTTGATAGAAGGGTACTTCGCTACTTATCCACAGATTAAAGAGTATATGGATAATATCATTCTCCAGGCAAAAAAAGATGGTTATGTCACTACCCTACTCAATCGCAAACGGATGTTACCTGATATCAACTCCGGCAATTCAATTGTGAGAGGATATGCCGAACGAAATGCGATTAATGCTCCTATCCAGGGAACTGCGGCCGATATCATTAAGATTGCCATGGTGAATATTTACCGGAGATTTAAAGAAGAAAATATTCAATCCAAAATGATTCTGCAGGTACATGATGAGTTGAACTTCAGTGTTTTGGATACAGAAAAAGATAAGGTTCAAAAGATAGTTATTGAAGAAATGGAACGTGCTTTTCCAATATCTGTTCCACTAAAAGTAGATGGTGGATTTGGTAATAACTGGCTCGAAGCCCATTATTGAATTTACAATTTAGATATTTACAATTGACAATTTATATATCACACCAGAAGAAATAAGTCATAACGAGTGACTCAACACATAGGAGGCTTATCAATTGCAATGTAAAAAAAAGGATTGTTTCCCGTGAAACAATCCTTTTTTATATTCTATCAAGTATCTATCAGAATGCAGATAAAAACAGACCTATATCGTGTGCAGGAAGATTAAAATGGTGTCCCATTGGGGTGTTTACCAATTTTCCATTGTAAACGTAAACGCCATGACGAAACCCTAAGTCCATTTTGATTTTATCATTAATCCCCCCAAGTTCACCAATGTCCAGTAAAAGTGGTACAAATATGTTACTCAGCGCAATAGATGCTGTACGGGACACTCTGGAAGAGATATTGGGCACACAATAATGAAGCACTCCAAACTTCTCAAAAATAGAACCATTCTTTGAAAAATCACATTCTGAAGTCTCGAAACATCCGCCCTGATCAACACTAAGGTCTATAATTACAGCACCTTTTTTCATTTCCCGAACGTAGTCTTCGGTAACTATAAAGCCTTTGGATCCTGTAATGTATTTAAGAGTTCCTATTACAACATCAGCCGTTTTGAGTATGTTTTTTAAAACACTTGGATGGAAAGTTGAAGTATATAAGGTTCTTCCTAAATTCCGTTGTATATCCCTGAGTTTACTGATGTCATTATCGAAAACTTTGACTGAAGCCCCTAAAGCAACAGCTGCCCTGGCTGCCACGGAACCGGCAATACCGGCACCCAAAATAACCACTTCAGTAGGTGATACTCCAGGTAATCCTCCCAGCAATATCCCTTTTCCTCCACTTTCGTTACTGAGCAATTCGGCTGCAATCAAAATGGCTGCTGAACCTTCAATTTCACTAATAGAATTGACTACCGGGAAACTCAGTTTATTATCAGCCATCATCTCATAAGCAACTGCATTCACCCGTTTTTTCAGTAGCTTTTCGATACTTTTGGGTGAGTAATTAGCCAGTTGTAATAATGAAAACAGAGTAGAGTTTTCCTTCAATAAATCAACCTCCTTGGGAGTAGGAGGTTTTATTTTCATGACAATATCAGCTTCAAAAACTTCTGCTTTGTTTTGAACAATAGTCGCTCCTACTTCACTGAATTTTGAATCGGAATAGTTTATACCCAAACCCGCTTCTGATTCGACTATAACCTGATGACCTGCTTCGATTAATAATTGAACCGATTCGGGGGTTAAGGCAAGTCTTTTTTCAAACTCATGTTCTTCTTTGGGCAAACCTATAGTCAAACCTTTTTTATCGTGATTCAACTTACACAGGCACTCTTTGGGAAACAGAGCCGATTCTGATTCTGAAATTCGAAAACGCATATTGTTTTTCTTTGATATTTAATCTGTTGGATAATTGCTGACAAGTTATTAAACAAACAAAACCGTGATTTGGATTAATAACAAAACAGAATTAATCGCAAAATGCAGATTTATAAACCGTGTTTTTCAGAAATATCGAGCATCCGGTGAATGGATTTTACCGCTTTTACCCGTATCTCCTCCTCTACCGTAATTTCCGGTAATTCGTATTTCAGGCAGTTGTAAAGCTTTTCAAGGGTGTTCAGACGCATAAAGCTGCATTCGTTGCATCCACAGGTACTGTCATTCGGAGGTGCCGGAATAAATTCTTTATCCGGATTGTGTTTCTTCATCTCATGGATGATACCCGATTCGGTAGCAACGATAAACTGCTTGTGGTCGGTATTAGTCGCATATCTCAGCAAGGCAGCCGTAGAGCCTATAAAATCAGCCAATGTTAACACCACCTGTTTACATTCAGGGTGAGCCAGCACCATGGCTTCCGGATATTGTTTCTTCAGTTCGATGATTTTCTCTACAGAAAATTGCTCGTGTACGTGGCAGGCGCCATCCCACAACAGCATTTTGCGGCCCGTCACGCTATTCAGATAATTTCCGAGGTTGCGGTCAGGACCGAATATCAATTTCTCATCCTCGGGAAAACTATCGATAATCACCTTCGCATTGGTAGAGGTAACCACCACATCGGTTACAGCTTTCACAGCTGCGGTTGTATTCACATACGAAACCACGGTATGGTCGGGGTGGCGGGCTACAAAGTCGGAAAACTCCTGTGCAGGACAACTGTCGGCCAATGAACAACCGGCATTGAGATCCGGAACCAGCACTTTCTTTTGCGGAGAAAGTATTTTTGCCGTCTCTCCCATAAAGTGTACACCGCAAAGCACTATAATGTCAGCATCGGTCTTGGCAGCCCATTGTGCCAATGCCAGGCTATCCCCAACATAATCGGCAATATCCTGCATTTCGTCGCGCTGGTAGTAGTGCGCCAATATGATTGCGTTCTTTTCTATTTTCAGCTTATTAATTTCTTCGGGAAGATTCAGAGATGCATCCACCGGAACATCGACGTATCCCTTTGAAATGTCAACACTCATACTTATTATATTTATTAATAGATTAAATGAAATAAAAGAGATGATTATTATAATAGACTGTTGATAGAGTTGACAAATATATTTCAGAAAGATGTCAGGAGTGAGTTATCAATAGGAATTTCACTTTGTCAACATGTTTCATTATGTCGAATAATTTGATTTTCTTTGCCTTAGATTCTTTTCAACAGTGAGTTTATAAGATACAAATTTAAAAACTTTCGATGGCTTAGCCTATTGATAACCCGCAAATTTGCCGTTAAAAAGAAAAAAACAAAAAGGTAAAAACTAATTTGGAGATTTGATAGCTTATCTGCTATAGAATAGTTCCAATATGATGCAAGGAAAACTTTTCATTTTTCATCAATTAGTTTCAAACCTTTTTCAACAGGATTTCAATGATTGGTCAATATTGTTACAAAATGATATATATATCACTATATCAATAGAATAACTGTTCTTATTCCATATTTGTTTATTATAATCCGTAGAAATGCTGATGCAATCCCTATTTACAATGCGGTAAGTAGCTAAATATACTGTTGAAACCTTTTATTAGCAAGATAAAACCCAATATACTATTGTAAGTTACCAATAATATGAGAAAACTGAAAATCACTGAATTAAACCGTTTGTCAAAAGATGAGTTTAAGCAGGTTGATAAGATTCCGTTAGTCGTTGTATTAGACAACGTTAGAAGTTTGAATAATGTGGGTTCTGTGTTTAGAACTTCTGATGCTTTTCTGGTGGAAGCCATCTATCTGTGTGGTATCACCGCCACTCCCCCACAACCTGAGATTCATAAAACCGCCCTGGGCGCTGAAGATACGGTTGACTGGATATACAGGGAAGAGACAATGGATGCAGTTAAAGAGCTGAAAGATAACGATTACACAGTCTTTTCAATAGAGCAGGTTGAAAACAGTACCATGTTGACGGAACTGGTATTGGATACGGATAAGAAATACGCGGTTATCCTGGGAAATGAGGTGAAAGGTGTTCTGCAGGAGGTAGTGAGCAACTCTGATGGTTGCATTGAATTACCGCAATATGGTACAAAACACTCATTAAACGTTTCTGTAACTGCCGGAATTGTCATCTGGGACTTCTTCAAGCAGTTGAAAAAGTAAATCATAATACTCTATTCATCCGGTGATATAAAGTCATCGGATGAATGGTTGATAACTCCCCTCCTCTCTTCTACTCTTCTTTTCATCTTTCTGTAATTCAGATAAATACGCAATAAAATAATTGTTGATATTCCGGGATTTCATCTAAATATAGATTTCACATGAATATTGTCTCATCATTTGTTGATAATGTTCAAGCCTTATCAAACATTCTTTTTGTAAATCAATGAAATACTGATGTTTATAATATTAACAGCTTGTTGAAACAGACTGTTGAAACTGTTGATTATATGATTTATCGTCTACTATTTTGAAGTAATGCCTATGAATTGAAATCACACGTATAAATGTTATTAAACGGCTTAATATGATGAAAGAGATTCCCTTTCGGGTGTCTCGTCCGCGATAGCTATCGGGTTTTAACCGCGAGAATATATTATTAGAATCAGCGGTTAAAAACCGCTGCACCCGAGAGTAACTGCAAAAAAATATGACTTAGCAACAGATTTAATTTACGCATAAACAAAACAGCTTTTTGAGGACAGAATATGCTCTCCACTCCTATCAACACTCGGTTGATAACGCTTTTGTTAATTGTGTTGATTACCCTTTTATTCTGTAAGATTTGACTTGTTAGACCTATGCTCATAACTGTAGTTGATATGATATTATACAATTTATAAGTCCGTGTATTTAAGGTAAATATAAAATCAACAGGCTGTTGATTTCTGTTGTTGAAAATGTTGATAAGGTGTTTTGTTGACAATGTTGGATAGATTGAATATTATGTTGATTTCTTTTTGAAAACCTACAGTTAGTTGACTTTAGTTCCTGGTATATTTTGAATTCAAATCTTTCAAACTGTATTGGTTTTCTTGTATTCAGTATCTCTCTAATCTACTGTCTTATTTACGATATATATTTCGGGGATTAATTATGAAATAGTCCAATAAATGAATGGTGATACTTTTTCTCATAACCCTGTTTATATCTGATTTAGATGCATTGTTTATTGTCTGATTAAATTAATGTATATTAGATAGTTAAGGTATTCAACAACCAGTTTATCAAACGATTGTTGAAATGGTTGATAAGTATCAATTGGATAATGAATAGATAAACAAGATAAGTGTGTTTATTACTATAATAGGGGAGTTTAAAACAGCAGTAACATTTACCTGTTGAAGAGTAGTTTCTTTTAATTCACAATATGGTCTGGAGTTGGAAAAAGACCTAACAGGTTTCTAAAACCGGTTAGCTCTTTGATATTCATAACTCTGTTAATTAGATAGGTTGAGAATAATCCATGATAACGCCAATGTTCTAACAATGAGGTTTATATACAATCAACATCATACTTATCAATACCTTGTTGAAACTGTTTAAAACTCTACCATTATACCAATAGAAGGTACAACAGTTCCGTTACGTTGGTTGATAGTTTTCATAATGTATTTGTCCGGATTTGTAGGGTCAGTAATACCGGTACTTGTAATCACGGGAGCAGGATTGTATTGGGTGTTCATTGCATTTTGCACATCGAAATAGAAACCAAACATCCACTTGTTGAAAAAGTAGGTTTTATCCACACGCAAATCGAGTTGTGTGAATGTCTTCAACCTGAGTGTGTTATATCTGCTGTAATCCAGATAAGGGCGATTTTGAGCGTCCCAGGCGGTTTTTAATGAAGACTTATCAACATCGTATGGAGTATAAGGTGCACCGCCCACAGCACGGAATTTAGCACCAATCACCCAATTGCGCGGTAAGGTATATCCACCTGTCAGGGTAAAGAGATGACGGCTATCCCAGGCAGAGGGAATATAATCTCCTGTTTTCGGGTTTTTAAACTCACTTCTGACATAAGTATAAGCCGCAATAAGGTTCAGATTCTTATAACCAAACCAGCGGGCCAGCAATTCGAGTCCGTAAGCACGTCCCTGAGCCGTAGAATTGACGCTTTCGGTTCCCAATACGTTATAATCGTTCCCTTTGGAGGATAGGGGAATGGAATCGGCCAGTGAAAGCAGCCCATTCTCGTATTTCTTGTAAAAGCCTTCCAGTGTCAGGCGGATGTAGTTTGCCGGTTGGTGTTCAAAACCCACTACAATTTGGTCTGAATAGATGTATTTTACCCGGTTAGCTCTGTTGATAACTATCCCGTTGTTGTCTTTATAACCCAAAACCGTGTAGGAAGGAAGTTGGTAATACCGTCCCACGTTTCCGTTGATAAATAAGTTTTGTGCCAGCTGGTAGGAGAGGGAGAGCCGGGGTGAAAGCTGTTTAAGCGGATTGTTCATTTCCGAAGAATAACTGTTTGCATCGGTACGTACTCCCAGTGATGCCGTGAATCTTCCATCCGGCTGTTCATAACTGAGCGAACCGAACAGTCCGTATTTGAATATAGAGAGATCTGTGGCATATTTCAATAACAGGGATTGGTTATTAACATAGAGTCGTTGGTTTGTCCGGTTATAGTAGCTGGCCACTTCCGCATTGGCTCCGGCAATCAGGCGGAAGCTGTTCATCCGACTGCTGTTTTCAAACCGCAGTTTGGTTTCCTGTTCCGATGAACAGTAATCGAGGATTTTATTAGCCGGTGAACTTTCATCGTTATTTTTGTATTTCGTATTTTCATTAAACAACCTATTGGTACTTAACACAAGAGTTTGAACCTGCTTTCCGGAAAAGTGTTTATATACCGCTCCCAGAGTGTAGGTATTTTGTCGGATAATGGGTAGTGTGGTGATGATGTATTTGTTGGCATCCGTTTGTCCTACGGTATCTGTATTGAGCGTCATGTTGTCGATGGCTCCGAGTCCCAGAATAGTCAGTTCGTTTTTCTTATCAAACTTGATTTTGGTTTTAAACTGAGCATCTGTAAAAGTGGGTAGGAAGGGGAGATTCAATGCCTTAAACAGGTATTGCAGATAAGACTGGCGGATTGAGGCAATATAGGTCACCTTTTTACCAATGTGTCCATCCGTATTGAAACCAAAATCAGACGACCCCAGCACAAAGCTGTAGTTATGTTCTTCCGTACTGCCATCTTTGAGTTTGAAGTCCAGTACGGAACTCATAGCATTGTTTTTACCGGCCGGAAATGCGCCGGAGTAGAAGTCCGTTTCACGAATCAGTTCTGCATTGATTATACCTACGGGACCACCTGATGCTCCCTGTGTGGCAAAGTGGTTGATATTAGGTATTTCCACACCGTCGATGTAATAGCGGTTTTCAGCCGGGCCGCCACCTCTCACAATCAGGTCGTTACGGTAACCGGCAGGGGAGGAGGCTACTCCGGGAAAGGACTGGATCACACGCGAAATATCACGGTTAGCTCCGGCACTTTTTTCTATCTCGGTAAATCCAATCACCCGCATGGCAATGGGACTTTCCGCTGTTTTGCGAAATGGAGTGGCTTTTACTGTAACTTCTCCGAGTTGTTTGCTGTTTTCCTCCAGTTCGATGGTGACGAATTTATCCTTACTCGAAACCATAAACTCAGAAGAGATATAGGGATTGTACCCGATGCTGCTTACCTGAAGCCGGTAAGTACCGGGTTTGACTTTCAATAGGATAAAATTACCGAGAGAATCACTCTGTGCACCGGTCGTTGTGTTCCAGATAATTACATTGGTGTAAGGGATAGGCTCCCTGGTTTTCTTGTCAATGATATTTCCTTTAATGGCATGGGTTATTTGTCCGAATGAATATAATCCATTAATAATTAGCATGATAAATAATAATGCTCGTTTCATACTATCTGTTTTAAATGGAAAGTTTTATAAACTATAGAATCTACCGAAGTAACAAGTTCATTAACATTTGGGTTCAGTCTCAATTTTTATTTATTCGCCTAAAAGTCTTACCTTTGCGGACTCTTTATAATACCCCTAAATCCCCTGAAGGGGACTTATTCCGAAGTACAAACAATAGATTTTGTACCCTGATTGAAATTAAAACCGTAGTCAGATTCAAATTTCACTGCGGCCAAAGCCCCCTTTAGGGGGATGGGGTGGAAGAATTTAATCGAAATACAAATACAACTCAATAACATTTTATGGCATTACAATGTGGAATCGTAGGTTTGCCAAACGTTGGAAAATCTACTCTCTTTAACTGTCTCTCGAATGCAAAGGCACAATCTGCCAACTTTCCTTTCTGTACTATCGAACCTAACGTAGGGGTAATTACCGTACCCGATGAGCGTCTCAATAAACTGGCCGAATTGGTAAAACCGAACCGCATCGTGCCAACAACCGTAGAAATCGTGGATATCGCCGGTCTGGTAAAAGGTGCCAGCAAAGGGGAGGGGTTAGGTAATAAATTCCTCGCTAACATTCGCGAAACCGATGCCATTATTCACGTATTGCGTTGTTTTGACGATGATAACGTGACTCACGTGGACGGTAGCGTAAATCCTATCCGTGACAAGGAAATCATCGATTATGAGCTTCAGCTGAAAGACCTGGAAACGGTAGATGGCCGTCTGCAACGTGTACAAAAACAGGCTCAAACCGGTGGCGATAAGACGGCTAAACAGCAATACGAAGTGTTGATTCGTTACAAAGAGGCGTTGGAACAGGGAAAACCTGCCCGTACCGTAACGTTTGATTCAAAAGATGATATTAAGATTGCCCGTGAATTGTTTCTGCTGACCTCCAAACCGGTTCTTTACGTGTGTAACGTGGACGAAGCCAGTGCGGTAAACGGCAACAAATATGTGGATATGGTGCGTGAAGCGACCAAAGAAGAGAATGCTGAAATCCTAATTGTAGCTGCTCAAACCGAATCGGAAATTGCAGAATTCGACACTTACGAAGAGCGTCAGATGTTTCTCAATGAGATTGGTCTGGAGGAGTCAGGTGTTGCCCGTCTTATCAAAGCTGCTTACAAACTGCTGAACCTGGAGACTTACTTCACCTGTGGTGTACAGGAAGTTCGTGCATGGACTTACCTGAAAGGCAGTAAAGCGCCTCAGTGTGCGGCTGTCATCCACACCGACTTCGAAAAAGGATTTATCCGTGCAGAAGTAATCAAATATGACGATTTCATTACCTACGGTTCGGAAGCAGCTTGTAAAGAGGCCGGCAAGATGAACGTGGAAGGTAAAGAATACGTTGCTCACGACGGTGACATCATGCACTTCCGTTTCAACGTATAAGATATTCGTTTAAAATAAAAGTGAGGGCGCCAAAGCGCAAAGGAATTATCCAGTATAGTTCCTTTGCTTTTGGCGCTTTTGTTTTGGCTTTATAACGAATAGTGTGGGTAATATCACTACTTAGGGGAATATTTCCCTAAGCTTCGTGTGTAATTTTTTGGTAGTAAGAATTCTTTTCAAATAATACAGCCACGAATCCACTAATAAAAGTCAGAAGCACCTAATGTGTTGATTTACAAATGAAAATAAAAACGAACAACACAAATACTTTTCCAGAATTGGAAAAGAAAAGATACTTTCTTATTCGTGGATTAACTTCGTTGATTTTCAATTCGTGGCAGAAAGATTAAGAATCTTTCTGCCACGAATTGACTACACATACAAACCGTTATAGAGCTTTTATTTTTATATATAGGCTCCAGACCATTACTATTCATTTACATAAATTGAACCGTTGAGATAAGAAATATCACTGTTAGAAATGTTATATCATTTTGTCAATGTAAAAATCGGCAACCGGAAAGGGGGTGTCCCAAAAGTCAATTCCAGTAAAACTGAACTTACAAAATGATAGTTGATGCATTCTTACCGTTCCTAAATCCCCTACATTTGTGTCATATGACATTATCTAAAGGGGACTTTGAAGAGTGGTATTTCCGAGCTAATTTGCACTTCAGAACATCCCCTTTAGGGGCTTGGGGCAATTCAGACCGACAATTTGTAACTTCTTAAATAACCTATTTCCCTTTTGATATACACCCTTTGATAGATTTTTGCGCTGACAAACAGACTCTTTGCAGAAGCAAAATGACGTAAACAAATTTGCAAACCCATGAAAAAAAACAGACCAATAATAATACTCAACATAATAGCCGTTATGATAGGATTATTTTCTTGTTCTACCATTCCTAAAGGAGTACAAGCCGTTACCCCTTTTGATAAAGAGAAATACCTTGGCAAATGGTATGAGATTGCCCGGTTTGATTTCAAATATGAAAGAAATTTGAATAATACATCTGCCGAATATTCTCTAAATTCAGACGGAACGATTCGGGTGGAGAACAGAGGATATGATACGATAAAGAGAGTCTGGAAAAAAGCCATCGGAAAAGCGAAGTTTGTAGGTAACGATGATATTGCCATGCTGAAGGTCTCATTTTTTGGGCCCTTCTATGCCGGATATAATGTAATTGCCTTGGATGCGGACTATAAGTATGCTTTGGTTTCCGGTGCCAGCCTTAACTATTTATGGATTCTTTCCCGGGAGAAAACTATTCCTGATGAGATAAAGAAAAAGTATTTAAAGATCGCTGAAGGATATGGATATCCTATCGCAGAGCTTTCGTGGATTGTGCATGATCAATCGAATTAAACCTTAAAATGTGATGTTATGAAAGTTCTGCTAACCGGCGCTACCGGCTACATTGGAAAACGGCTATTACCTGTTTTAGTCGATCAGGGATATTTTGTCATTTGCTGTGTCAGGGATAAAAACAAGTTTCATCCTGAGAAATCAATCCAAGAGAATATTCAGGTAATTGAGGTTGATCTGAATGATAAATCTACACTCGGCAACATTCCCGATGATATCGATTTTGCTTATTATCTGGTTCATTCGATGTCGTCCTCCAAGGACTTTGATGAAATGGAGAAACGCTCTGCTATTAATTTCAGGGAAAGGCTCAATCAGACAAATGCAAGGCAGGTAATCTACCTGAGCGGGATTGTAAACTCGCAGACGTTATCCAGGCACCTCAATTCAAGGAAGAATGTCGAAACCGAGTTAAGCCGGGGCAACTATTCACTGACTACCGTGCGGGCAGGCATCATTATCGGATCGGGGAGTGCGTCATTTGAGATCATCCGCGATTTGGTTGAAAAGCTTCCGGTCATGATTGCTCCGAAATGGTTAAGAACCAGATGCCAACCCATCGGAATATCCGATGTGATAAAGATTCTCGTGGGTATTCTTAATAACGATAAAACCTTCGGTCATAGTTATGATATTGGAGGAGATGAGATCCTCACCTACAAGGAAATGTTGCTGGAATTTGCTTCCGTAAGAGGCCTGAAAAGATATATCGTGACCGTACCGGTGATGACCCCGAGAATTTCTTCCTACTGGCTGTATTTTATCACCTCTACGTCATACAAACTTGCGACCTCCTTAGTGGATAGCATGAAGGTCGAAGTCATTGCCAAAGATAACGAACTGATTCAGCTGCTCGGCATCAAGCCATTGTCCTATAAAGAATCTGTCAGGCTGGCTTTTAGGAAGATTGACCAGAATGAAATTCTCTCCAGCTGGAAAGACTCCATGGTGAGTGGGAGGCTGAACTTTAAGATCTCCGATTACATTAAGGTTCCTACTTATGGATGTTTCAAAGATATCCGCCAAATGCAAGTGACTGATATTGATGCCTGTCTCGATAATATATGGCGGATAGGTGGTGATACCGGTTGGTATTACGCCAACTGGTTATGGGAGTTAAGGGGATTTATGGATAAACTGTTCGGAGGTGTCGGCCTGAGGCGGGGGAGAACCAACAGTACTCAGATTCAACCGGGTGATACATTGGACTTTTGGCGGGTGATATATGCCAGTAAAGAAGAGAGGCGATTGCTTCTCTTTGCCGAAATGAAGCTTCCCGGCGAGGCGTGGCTGGAATTTCATATACAGGGTGATACGCTTATTCAAACAGCGACATTTCGTCCTAAAGGTTTATCCGGAAGGATGTACTGGTATGCTGTACTACCTCTGCATGGAATACTATTCAAAGGACTAATCAGGAAGCTGACCCGGCATAGTTCCTGAACATTATTAGCACCAGGGGGTAATTATTGGCAAATATAGAGGAGGAAATCCAATAACTCATATTGATTATGTAGCTGAGAAATATGTGAATATTTGAAGGTTGCTTATAAAGCATTCTCTAAAAGCCATTCTTTTATCCTTTGAGAAAGCACTGGATTTTCGTATCATTGCAAATTACTGCAATTGCACGTCATCATACAAATTTCCAATCTTCATGAATACGATCAAATTACCTTTTTATGTCCGTGTTTCCATTCTCCTCATAGGCATTTATGTTCTAATCGCTATGCTTTATGTGACCCAGGAGATTATGATTCCGGTCATTTTCGGAACCATGATTGCCATTGTGCTCCATCCGGTGGTCAGTTTCTTTGTCAGAAAAAAAGTAGGTCGTATCTGGGCGATTGTGCTTACGATGTTTCTGACCTTTCTATTGTTTGTGGCATTCGGTACATTTCTTTTTTCCCAGATCAGCCTCTTCAGTGCCTCTTTCCCTGCACTGATAGAAAAGTTTTCTTCATTGATTAATCAGACGATTACCTGGGCATCCGCATATTTCAGTCTTAATCCTGATAAGATCAATACCTGGATCAGTCAGACCACTGACTGGCTGATCAATATGGGTAGTTCGGCTGTCGGGCAAACATTGGTAACCGTAGGTAATTCGCTCGTATTGCTCTTTCTTATTCCCGTCTATGTGATCATGGTTTTGTACTACCAACCGCTGTTGCTGGAGTTTGTACACCGGCTGTTCGGAGCCACCCACCACAGCATGGTCAGTAATATCATTAGCCAGATCAAGATCGTCATTCAGCGTTACCTTTCCGGTCTGGTGATTGAGGCTGTCATTGTGGCAATACTCAATTCGGTAGGGTTACTAATACTGGGGATTGATTATGCGATTGTGTTGGGTATTCTGGGGGCTCTGCTCAATGTGATTCCTTACCTGGGAGGTATCATTGCCGTAGCATTACCGATGATGATTGCCCTGGTGACTAAGGATTCAGCCTGGTTTGCGGTCTATGTCCTGATCCTTTACCTGATTATCCAGTTTATTGATAACAACCTGATTGTGCCCAAGGTCGTAGCCTCAAAGGTTCGAATCAATGCGCTTATTTCAGTGGTTGTGGTGATTGCTTTCGGTGCCTTGTGGGGCATTCCCGGCATGTTTCTTTCCATTCCGATCGTGGCCATTGTCAAGGTGATTTGTGATCATATCGATCCGCTCAAGCCCTGGGGGCTGCTGTTGGGCGATACGATGCCGGGAGATGAATAAATAACTCCCCATTATCGTCATTTTGTGATCTTCGCCGGTAAATATCCATCTTAAATTTGCCGGTATAGAAAATCACATTAAACATTAGCCTTATGATCAAAAGAATCTTTGTTTTAGCTGCCTTTGCCGGCTCGCTTTTACTGTCTGTGCCTGCCATGTCACAGAGTACCGAAAAACCGCTTACACCCGCTGAAAAGAAACTCCGTTCGGATAAAGAACAGGATACCAAAGCAGCTGATTGGACGAAATCCCTTAATCTGAATGATGCGGCCAAAGAGGCTCGTGTGGCGCAGCTTATATCTACGCACCTGAAGGCTACCCGTGACTGGAACAATGAGCATCCATTTTCTACCGTTCCGGCCGGAATCAACCCCTTTACCGGCAATAAACTGACTGACCAGGACCGTCAGATCATTGCGCAGTCAGCCATGCCCAAATCCATCCACGACGACCTGATGACGGGATTGCGGAAAGAGCTCACCGAAGAGCAGGTAGAAGCCATTCTGGATAAATACACCATCGGCAAAGTGGCTTTTACCCTGCAGGGATACAAATCTATCGTACCCGATCTGACCAAAGAGGAAGAGACTAAAATACTCGGCTTTTTGAAACAGGCACGCGAACAAGCTATCGACTACAAAAGCATGAAGCAGATCTCTGCCATTTTCGAGATTTACAAAAATAAATGCGAGCAGTATCTCAACAACAACGGTCGTAACTGGCGTCAGCTTTTCAAAGCTTATGTTGATAAGGTAAAAGCTGAAAAAGCGGCGGCTGCTCAGAAGGATCAGCCGGCGAAGAAGTAGGTTTAAATATTTATATCACAGAGAACAACAGAGGTTTTCACAGAGGGCAACAGAGAAAAATTTCAAAACTCTGTGGTCCTATGCGTTTTCTTAGTGTAATTCTGTAATATAAAGCCATTGATTAATAAATAGTTAGTTCAATCACCACAGAGAGTTTATAGATTTATATCACAGAGAACAACGGAGGTTTTCACAGAGGGCCACAGAGAAAAATTTCAAATCTCTGTGGCCCTCTGTGCTTTTCTCTGTGTAACTCTGTGATAAAGATAGCTCTTAGCGCCTTTGCGCTCATTCAATTACTTTACTCCCAAAACCTTACCGCACCCCGCGTATTTCACCTCGACCGGTTTACCGTCATATCCAGCCGTTCCAAATTCCACCCCGATACCCAGAATCATCGTTGTGGCGTCAGAGAGATCACCCGGATTAGAATTTTCCATCATGGGATTAAAACTCTGTTCCTCTATTACACCCTGAGTCGGAAACCACTCGCTTTTCAACGTATAGCCTCCGGCATGATAAGAACTATCCGCTGGCACATAGTCCCTTTTATCAGGATCATACACCATATCTGAAAGTGTACCGAGCGTAACGATGATGCGGAAAAAGGGCAGTTTGGGAAAATTCACCAGATGAATGTCGGTATTGATCCGTGGGATAGTCACCCGGGCGCACAGGTTTTCACGATCGATTACCCCGATGGGAGTAGCCCTGAGCACGCTGTCGAAGGTATATTTTCGGTTCATGGTAAATCCGGTCAGGATATCCCGTTGCGTAGAGAGTAGCACGTGGCGTTGTCCCACCGGCTGTTCCGTATCCGTTTTCTGTATGGTCTTGGCAATGCCGTTCAACGTACCCGATACACTGTAATCAGCCAATCGGGGCAGTTCACCCAATGCCAGCCGGATACCGGAAGCCAGCTTCGTACAGCCCGACCACTCCTTCTGGCATTGCCGCAGCTTCTCAAACTTCGGCGATTTCTTAATCTTCTCCTTACTGGCGCCCCCTTTTGTACGCATGATCACCTCGTCGCTTCCCATGCGGGTGTAAAACGATACCCCCTTGATACTTCCCGTTGCCTGTAGTATGCCTTTGATTTTTGCCATGATGCAGTTTGTTTTTCTATAAGGTTTCCTTATAGTTTCCTATAGGTTTAGTATAGGTTGATTATAGGTCCAAAGATAAATATATTTAGTTATTTACTGAATAAATACTGATATAATACTACTCATATAAAGCTTATTTTATACCAGTATTATACCTATATTATATATGTATTATAGTAGTAATTTTATAGACTAGAATTATACTAAACCTATAGAAAACCTATAGTGAACTATGGAGGTAGGAGACTATGGGTTATCACTGATCGGATGACTCCAAATCATCCGATCAGTAGGTGCAAGGGCAGATAGGGGAGATCGGTGATTGTGAGTGAGGGTACGACTTTGAGTCGGGCTCTTGCTTGTATTTTTTTAACGCTGACAGGTGCTGTACACGCTGTCAGGTTTTGGTAGGGTGCGAATGGCAGGATGGTTTTTATGCTAATTTATTGAAAGACAAGCGATAAACTTTCATTTACAGCAGTCCCCTACGGGTGCAGCGTCCTCAATAACCATCGGGACGCGACACCCGCTAGATTGTCGCAATGCGTAGTAGTTTCACTTTTAAATATATGGAGATGTTGTCCAAAAAGAGGACAGCAATGTGATGAAATACCAGTCCAAACGTTGTCCTTTCAGGTTTTGGATAAATAATATCTATATCTGTGGAGCTGCGGGGAGTCGAACCCCGGTCTGGAATAGATTCGTCTGAATACAAGCCCTTTCTTGATGAGAGGCTGTGTGAAAACTCACATAAATTTCAAGTCTCCTTGCCTGTCTGACCCCCAAACCCCCAAAGTGGGGGCTTTGCAGCAGTAAAAACAGGTAAATCAGCACATTTATTGACCGATTTAACCAGAATACGGTGTTGTTTGCACCACTCCTCCCCACTTTGGGGAGGTCGGGAGGGGTCAGTAGATAGTTTTTACACAGCCTTGATGAGCGAAAAGTTCGGGTGCGTCGATAATGGAAAATCGGATATCTATGAGAATATTTTAGCCCACACAGTCCTCTGTTGTATGTGGGAATTTTATTATGGTTATTTGAGATTTTAGTCGAGACGATGTCCTGTATCCTTTTTTCAGATGATTCGTGTCGTTTCTTATGGAGTATTCTGAGATCCCCTAAAGCATACTCTTTGCAATATTAGAAATATATTTTAACTAAAACAGCGGTTTTGCAGTTCTTGATGTCGCTGGTATATAGAATGAATATAAATAGATTATATGGCTGTATATCCTATCTGTAAAGGAATTGAGCGGTTTAATAGTTGATTATCGAATCATATATATATTCGTTAACAAAAATCTGTCCTTTCAAATCGAAGGGTGCTCCTCAACATTTGCTTTGTCATTCGACGAAAGTAACCGACAAAGCGCTTTGTCCATTTTTTAACTGCTTAATCCGTTAAGAAAATGGATACCCCAAAATTTAAGACAGGCTATAAACCCAATGAAATTGCCTATGATTCATTAAAAGAGATGATCACCCAATCGCTGATGACAGCTTTGCCTCAGGCGATAAATGAAGTAATCAAATCAAGAACCGACTTACATGGAGCTATCCGGGATGTGAATTCATGTCGCACTCCGAATGATGGAAAGCACGGTGTCAATGAGAATGCCGTAGAGCTGCTGTTCCTGAAGATCGATAATCTTACCAATCAGTTCACACAGTTGACTACTTGCGTAGCGCAGTCGAATGACCGGGCTGCCATGACTGATCCGATCTATACGATGGAAGAGGCATTGAAAATACTGGATATGTCGTATGATACTTTTCGGAGAAGAGTGAAAGCAGGAAAACTCAAATGTAAGAAGGATGGGGAAAAGGTGTATTTGCGCCAGTCGGATATTGAGGCGTACTGGGCTGGACTGGAGTATTTGAAGTGAGATTTCGAGTGAGGGCGCGACTTCGAGTCGCACTCTCACTTGCATTTTTTTTAACGCTGACAGGTGCAAGCACGCTGTCAGGTTTTGGTGGGGTGCGAATGGCAGAATGGGTATTTATTGATCGGATGACTCCAAGTCATCCGATCAATAGATGCAAAATAACAACAGGAAGGTGGTGAACCGGAAACCCTGACAGCGACGATTAAGATTGCTGTATATGATCTGTTGAATTAATCTTCACGAAATTAATATGTAGCATAATACTCCCATAAAAGAGACTCAACTTTGTGGCGGTACATATACAACTGCTGGGGGTGATTGTATTGCTAATCTTACATCCTTCTAAAGATGAATATAAGAAGACACATACACTTGAAGATGTAAAAATCAAAGGATATCAATGTGCAATATCATGACTAAAGAACAACCAAAACTAAAGAAAAGGCTCTTTAATTTTGTAACGAAGTTGACAGAGTGGGCATCGTTATTATTTAAACAGATGAAGTTGGTATCGAAACTTTTTATTCAACTGCTAGCTCAATTAAGATATAGGCTGATGAATAGAAAGCGTCAGATTACTTTTGACGTATTACTTTATGAAGTAAATAAATTCCGTAATCACCAAACAAATATAGATTACTACACAGTAGTAAATGAGGCAAAAAGAAGCGACATATAACCCTGATTTGATTCAGCAAATAGGAAGATTAAGCAACCAAAATGAGTTGCTGATCCAACTGGTCAAAGATATGTCTGCGAAGATGGATCGGATGGATGATTGTATTACACAATTGACAGAAAGAGAGTCTTTGCCTGATCCCATATATACCTTAAAAGAAGCACTACCCAGATTAAAAATGAGCCCGAATACCTTTAGAAAAAAAGAGAAGGCCGGGTTGATTCTGTGCAAGCGTGATGGACAGAAAATATTTGTCAGACACTCGGAAATCGAGAGATATCTGGCATGTCTCGACAATGAAAGAAAAGGGAAATAACTACTAAAATGCTACTTATTAGGATGTGTTGACCTCGGTATAAATATATACCAAAGTTCAAAGGATTTTTGAATTTAATCTATTACAAATAGTCTTTAGAGACTATTTTTTGAAAGTTCTGGCCGAATTTCTCTGTTTTTATTTTACCTCTCTCTAACTTAGACTTCGAAAATCATTCATTGGCCAATGATGATTAAGCAAATCAAGATGTTTAATCACACGAATGAAATTTATGAAGAGTATAAATTTAAATGATCACTTACTGGAACTTGTATTGCTCAAGCTTAACCAGTATGAGCAGAAAATTGATTATCTGACCGCATACATTGACCGGATGCAAGATGCTTATCCTATTGCGGATTGGGTTTATTGTCTGGAAGAAGCTTTGTATTACCTTAAAATGTCTCCCAATACTTTCCGTAAAAAAGAAAGAATGGGATTGATAACGTGTATTCGTGACGGAAGAAGAATTTTTGTCAGACAATCTGATATTGATCGTTATTGGCAACGTAAAAATGATTTAGATTCATTCTCTCCTGATTAGAAAACTATTATTGATTTATTGTTAAAGATAGATGGCTATTTACTTGTTTGAATTTATAAAAATCGCAACATTTGTATTTCAAAAAGATTTGGTACTGTTAAATAACACAATTCTATATATTAGGATGGTCTATTTCTAACATAATCGACTGTAAAACAAAAGAAACAATTCATAATGAACCAATCCGAACAACAATTTCTCAACGAATTAGATAAGAAACTCTGGACGGCAGCCGATAAACTGCGATCCACACTTTCGGCGGCGGAATATAAACATGCCGTATTGGGATTAATCTTTTTGAAGTACATCAGTGATGCCTTCGATACCCGAAGAAAGGAGCTGGAAGCAAACTTGCGTAATACTGAGCACGATTATTACCTTGACCCGGAAGAATTTGATACACCGGAAGAGTATGAGCAAGAAATACAGAACGAACTCGAAGTAAGGGATTACTATACAGAGAAGAATGTATTCTGGGTACCGGAGCGGGCGCGATGGAAAACACTAAAAGATCTTCATAAAATACCCGTTGGTAATCCGCTGCCCTGGCTGAAGAAAAACAACAAGGGGGAGATGGAGCCCGAAAAGATGAAAGGGGTGGCTTTTCTGATTGACGATGCGTTGGATGCTGTAGAAAAAGATAATGTCAAGCTGAAAGGGATACTGAATAAAACCTATACCCGCCTCAATCTGGATAATGATAAACTGGGCGAACTGATTGACCATATCGGAAGTATACCTTTTGAAAAGAAGGATCTTAATTTAAAATCAAAAGATATACTCGGGCATGTGTACGAATATTTCCTGGGGCAGTTTGCCAGTGCCGAAGGGAAAAAAGGCGGACAGTTCTATACCCCCAAGGCGATTGTGTCGCTTATCGTTGAAATGTTGCAACCCTACAAAGGCCGGGTGTATGACCCTGCAATGGGATCGGGTGGATTCTTTGTACAGAGCGAGAATTTTATTAAGCAACATGCCGGAAAGATTGATGACATTTCAGTGTACGGACAGGAATATAACCACACGACCTGGCAGCTGGCAGCCATGAATATGGCTATCCGTGGGATTGATTTCAACTTCGGAGGACAACCGGCCGATACGCTGAATAATGACCTGCACCCCGACCTGCGTGCCGACTACATTATGGCCAATCCGCCCTTCAATATGAAGGAGTGGTGGACTAAAAAACTGGAAGGGGATGTGCGCTGGAAATACGGTACCCCACCGGAAGGCAATGCTAACTTTGCCTGGATGCAACATATGATACACCACCTGAGTCCGTTGGGTTCGATGGCCTTGTTGTTGGCCAATGGTTCCATGAGTACCAATACCAATAGCGAGGGGGAAATACGCCGCGCCATACTGGAGGCTGATTTGGTGGAGTGTATGGTGGCTTTGCCCGGACAGCTCTTTACTAATACCCAGATACCGGCTTGTATCTGGTTTCTGACGAAGGATAAAACGGCACGCAATGGCAAACGTAAGCGCATCGGAGAAGTCCTCTTTATTGATGCCCGAGAAAAAGGGTATATGAAAGACCGCGTATTGCGCGACTTTACCGCTGAAGATATCAAAGAGATAGCCGATACTTTCAATAAATGGCAGGGACTGGTCGAAGGTTATGAGGATATCGCCGGATTTTGCAAAACCACTGCGTTAGAAGACATTGCCAAAAATGATTTTGTATTGACTCCCGGACGCTATGTCGGTGCCGCCGAGCAGGAAGAAGATGATGAACCTTTTGCTGAAAAAATGAATCGATTGACATCAGAACTCAAAGGCTATCTCGAAGAGAGCGCAAAACTGGAAATTGAAATTAAGAAGCAGTTGGGAGGATTGGGGTATGAGTTCTGATATGATTGAGACTATTTTAAAGGATCATCTTGTATTTAAGAATGGGAAAACATCTCCATTAAGAGACGATAATGGTATTTTTCCAGTCTATGGATCAAATGGTATTATAGGTTACTCTAATGAATATAATTCGCCTGAATTTTCAATAATAATAGGTAGAGTTGGTTCTTATTGTGGTAGTGTATATTTTTCAAAAGAGAAATGCTGGATAACAGATAATGCAATATCTTGTAATTCTATAAACAATGATGAAAGTTTATTCTGGTTTTATCTTCTTAATCATTTGAATTTAAATCAATTTAGGACTGGTTCTGGACAGCCACTCTTAAATCAGACTATTTTAAATTCAATAAAGGCCAGAATTCCCCAGATAAAGGAAAAAAGACTATTTATTGGTCATATTTTATCTCATATAGATTCTAAAATTCAGAATAACGATAATATAAATGTTATTCTCGAATCTATAGCCCAAACACTCTTTAAATCCTGGTTTGTAGATTTTGATCCGGTAAAAGCAAAAATAGTAGCCAAAGCAAAAGGAGAAGATCCACAACTGGAAGCCATGATGGCTATCAGTGGAAAAACCGCTGCTGAAATCAATCAACTACCTGCTGAAAAAAGAAGGGAACTGGCTGATACGGCAGATCTGTTTCCTGATGAAATGGAAGATAGTGAGCTGGGAGAGATTCCGAAGGGGTGGAAGGCCATTCCTTTATATGAAACTGCAGAATATGTGAATGGAGGGGTTTTTAAGGCTAATGATTTTTCAACAAATAAAGAAGGATTGCCAGTTATAAAAATAGCAGAGCTAAAATCCGGTATATCAGATCAGACGGAATATACAATTAAAGAATTTCCGGAGAAATATAGAATTAATAGTGGTGACATTCTTTATTCCTGGTCAGGTAGTCCTGAAACATCGTTGGAGGCATTTAAATGGTTTGGTGGCGAAGGATGGCTAAACCAACACATATTTAAAATCAACACAAAAACTGCAGAGCAAAAAATATTTGTGTATTTTCTTCTTAAGTATCTCAAGCCAGTATTGATCGATACTGCTAAAAATAAGCAGACAACAGGTTTAGGCCACGTGACAGTTGCTGATATGAAGAGGATAAAAGTTGTTTTTCCAGATAAAAAAGCAATTAGGCTTATTCAGATGAAAATGAGTTCCCTATTTTTGTTCTCTTCCAATAGTCAAAAACAAAATATAGTTTTAGAAAAGCTAAGAAATAGTTTAATACCGAAATTGATTTCTGGAGGGTTGAATATGGATAAAAAAGGTAAACAATGAAGTTTCTTGAAAAAGTATACATTAAAGAACTAAACTCTCCTGATTCAGATAGAGTAAGTATAAAGGATACAAAGTTGTCAGATGGTACAAAACAATTGATGATTTCAATTGATGGAAATGATTTTTTACCTAGTAGTATACTTTTTGATGATGAAACTTCGTATTCTCAATCATTCGAATTATGGATGCAAGAGCGGAAAGATATTTTAAAAGATAAAGCAAATCAGATATTAGCTTTATACGACAATATAGAACGATTCAATAAGTTGTCAAAATCATTAAAGGCAAATTCTATTATCCCATTTCTTGGTGCTGGTATTTCTATACCAAGTAATTACGCAAGCTGGACATCTTTCTTATATAAATTGAGATATGAATCAGAAATAACAGAAGAAGATCTTAATTCTTTACTAATTCATGGTAAATATGAAGAAGCCGCTCAGATTCTATATGAAGATCTTGGTGATGCATTATTTAATGAACACTTAGAAAATGAATATTCAGCTGAAAGGGAGATTTGTGGTTCAATAAACTATTTACCAATATTATTTCCAGATAGCTCTATAATAACTACCAATTTTGATAATAACATAGAACGAATTTATAATGATTTAGGTCAAGGTTTTAACTATATAAAAAGTGGAAAATACCTTGATGAAACAATTAGGCAGATGTCGTCTGGAAGTAAATTTCTGATCAAATTACATGGGGATTGTATCCAAATAGCTGATAGAGTTTTGACTAAGATTGAGTATGATATGGCCTATTTAAATGGTGATGTGTTAGAGCGATTTATAAATAGATTGCTAATCAAAGGATCATTATTATTTGTCGGTTGTAGTTTAACAAATGATCGAACAATTCATACAATAAAGAAGATTGTTAAGAAAGAAGGAGCAGGATCTTTGCCGCGTAACTATGCATTCCTTGAAGAAATAAAAGACAATAAAATGAGGTCTAAAAGAAAAAGAGAGCTAGCAAGTGCTAATATTTTTCCAATTTGGTATCCAGAAGGACAACATGATGAATCGATTGAAGCTTTATTTCTAAAGTTATTGGAGGAAAGGCAATGATAACAGAAAACCAACTCGAACAAATCACTCTATCCTGGTTTCAGGATACCGGATATTATTACCTCAATGGAGCAGATATAGCCCCAGAGAGCAGTAACCCTTATCGAAATGACTATCGGGAAGTATTACTGATGCGGGAATGCCTGGAGGCGTGGCAGGTGATGAACCCGGGTATACCGGCTGATAAGCTCGAAGAGGCGTTTCGGGAGTTGAAGAATGCTCAGGGGGGCTTTGGCGTGGTGCGTAATAAGGCGGTACACCAATTGCTGATCGATGGCATACAGGTGGAAGTGGATAGAAATGGTCATAAGGAGCAGGAACTGGTTTTTCCGATTGATTTCAGGACTCCAACCAACAACCGTTTTCTGGTAGTTAACCAGTTTAGTATAGCCGGAGCTAAACACACACGTCGTCCTGATATTGTGGTTTTTATCAATGGATTGCCCTTAGCGGTATTGGAGCTGAAAAATCCCGCCGATGAAGATACCGATGTATGGGATGCCTACAACCAATTACAAGCCTACAAAGAAGATATTGAGGATCTGTTCCTGTGTAACGAAGCCCTGGTAGTTTCCGATGGGATAACCGCACGAATCGGGTCGTTTACAGCCAATCAGGAACGTTTCCTGCCGTGGCGTACCATCAGCAACGAAAACGACCGTCCGTTGGTAGAGTTTGAGCTGGAGAAAGTGGTGAAAGGTTTCTTTCAACCGGAACTGTTTCTGGATTATATCCGTCACTTTGTACTTTATGAGCAGGATGGCGATAAGCTGATTAAGAAGATTGCCGCCTATCATCAGTTTCATGCTGTACGTGAAGCGGTAAAGGCCACTGTCATAGCGGCCAATGTGCCTGAACAAAATATAGCAGCGCATCCGAGAGCAGCCTACGGCAAAGAGGTGGTTCCGGGGTGTAAAAAGGCCGGTGTGATCTGGCATACTCAAGGTTCTGGGAAGAGTATCTCAATGGTCTGCTATGCCGGAAAGCTACTTCAGCAACCCGAAATGCAAAATCCGACCATCGTAGTGGTGACTGACCGTTCCGATCTCGACGGACAGCTGTTTACCACCTTCTCCCAGGCAGCCGATCTGTTGAAGCAGACACCGGTGCAGGCGGATAGTCGTGAAGCTTTGCGCGATATACTGGAATCGCGACAATCGGGAGGCATCGTCTTTACCACCATACAAAAATTCTCCCTCTATGCCGGAGAAACCAGACACCCACAACTGAGCCAACGACACAATATAGTAGTCATCAGCGACGAGGCTCACCGTAGTCAATATGGCCACAAAGCGGTGTTGGATACGAAGACCGGAGTCTATAAATACGGCTTTTCGCAACACCTGCGAGAAGCTTTGCAAAACGCTACTTTTATCGGGTTTACCGGTACGCCGATTGCCAACGGAGATAAAGATACCCGTGAGGTATTCGGGGGTTACGTCAGTATTTACGATATTCAGGATGCGGTGGACGATGGTGCTACCGTGCCTATCTTTTACGAAAGCCGCCTGGCAAAACTGGATGTGGACAGAGATACCATCGAGGAATTGAGCCGGGAGGTGGAAGAGGTGATCGAGGATGAAGAGGATCTGACCATTCGTGAAAACACCAAAAGCAAATGGACTGCACTGGAAAAACTGGTCGGCTCAGCACCCCGATTAAAACAGGTAGCTTCTGATCTGGTCAGCCATTACGAGCTACGTACCGATTCGATTGAAGGCAAGGCGATGATCGTGTGCATGAGCCGTGAGATATGCGTGCATCTGTACAACGAGATAGTAGCCTTACGTCCCGAATGGCATAATAGTGACCCGGAAAAGGGTGCTATCAAAATCATAATGACCGGTTCGGCCGCCGATAAGGAGTTGCTACGCCCGCATATCTATAGCAAAGCCGTCAAGAAACGGTTAGAGAAACGGTTTAAAGACCCCGAAGATGAACTGAAATTGGTCATCGTGCGCGATATGTGGCTTACGGGCTTTGATGCACCTGTGTGTCACACCATGTATATTGACAAACCGATGCAGGGGCATAACCTGATGCAGGCAATTGCCCGTGTCAACCGCGTATTTAAGAATAAACCGGGCGGATTGGTGGTCGATTATATCGGCATTGCCAACGAGCTGAAAGCGGCCCTGAAAACCTATGCCGATTCCGAAGGGAAAGGTTCTCCAACGAACCGGACACAGGAGGCTTATACGCTATTGCTGAAGAATATGGATGCGGTACGAGGTATGTTCCATAACTTCGATTACTCGAAATACAAAACAAAGGCTCTGGAGCTGCTGATTCCGGCAACCAACTTTGTGCTGCGCGAGCCGGAGAATGGAAAGAAACGCTTTCTGGATTTGATGCTGGCTGTGAATAAGTCCTTCTCCCTCTGTGCAACGATAGACGAAGTCAAAGAGCTGCGGTTGGAAATTGCTTTCTTCAACGCCATTAAAGCTACTATACTCAAATACACCAGTGTGGACTCGAAGCGATTGGCCGAAGAGAAAAACAGTGCACTGAAACAGATTATCGACAATGCCATTGTAGCTGATGGGGTGGCTGATATCTTCGAGCTGGCCGGTTTACAGAAACCGAATATAGGGCTATTGTCACCCGAGTTTATGGATGACGTACGCCGCATGAAGTCAAAAAATCTGGCGATAGAGCTGTTGGAGAAATTACTAAAAGACCAAATCAAATCACACTCTCGGGGTAATCTGGTTCAGGAGAAGAAATTCGGCGACCGTCTGTTGGAAACACTTCGTAAATATCATAACCGGGCTATCGAAACGGCTCAGGTTATTGAAGAGTTGATCCAAATGGCGAAAGACTTCCAGGAAGCCCTGAAACGGGATGAAGAATTGGGGCTCAGTCCGGATGAAGTACGATTCTACGATGCTTTGCTGGAAAATAATACAGGTGATGAAGCGCTAAAGAACGAAGATATCAAGTTTCTGGCGCAGGAGCTTACCGAAAAGCTCAAAGGTAGTATTACCGTGGATTGGGAAGTACGTGACAGCGTCCGTGCCAAGATTCGTAACATCATCCGAAGGATGTTGCGTAAATATGGATACCCACCCATTCGCTCACAAGAGGCGATTAATCTGGTGATACGGCAGGCGGAGGTATTGGCGAAGGATTGGGAGAAGAATTAAATCGAAATTAAAATATATTCATTATGAATGGTGATGTTTCAAATAAGATTACATTGAGTGACAATTCATTAGAGCATCTCTCTCAAGAATTGCCAACAGAGGTAATAGATAAATTGGCTAATTTAAAAGATCAAATATATCATCGGTATGATGATTTTAAATCAATCCTACATGGGCTCTTAGGTGATGACAATTATACTATGTATAAGGACATTATTCTTAATTTCATTGAGCAAGTTGAAACAGATGAAGATACATTAGACTCTGATGAAACAGGGAAAGGATCAATATATCCTTATGATCCATCGAAAGCAGATATTGATATTAGAGAGGACCCCCAAACAATATATGAATTAGTTATTAGGAAATGGGATCGGAATCTTATAGAAATGCCTGATTTTCAGAGGAAATATGTTTGGAAGCCAGAACAACAATGTTTATTTATTGAGTCAATATTACTCAATTTCCCTTTACCTCCATTATATATAAATAAAGATAAAAACGGCAAATATATGGTCGTTGATGGTAGGCAAAGAATTACAACATTACGGCGTTATCTTAAAAATGAATTTCGACTAGATGGTTTAAAGGCTATACCGAGTGTAAATGGAAAAAACTTCACGGAATTAATTGAATTCAATAGTGATTATCAAACTAAAATTGAAGACAAAAAACTATTAGTTTACTTGATCCAACCATCTGTACCTTTAGAAATGGTGTATGATATTTTTAATCGAATTAACACAGGGGGTACTCAATTGGAAAGACAAGAGATTCGAAATTGTATTTATATTGGCAAGGCAACGAAATTCCTAAAGAACCTATCAGCTAAATCTATATTTAAAGAAGCAATAGATTATGGAATTTCTGATGATAGAGCAAAAGATCAGGAAGCAATACTTCGATATTTGTCATTCAGGATGTTTGATTATAATATAAATTACAAGTATAGTATGAATGATTTCGTTGAAGATGCCATGAAACACATGAATGAAAAATTCTCAGATGAAGACTTTGTTAAACATGAATTGGAGTTTGAAAAGGCGATGCATTATACGCTTGATTTTTTTGACAAACGTAATTTTAGAATACCAACAGAGGAGACGAGGGGGCGCATAAATATTGCAATATTTGAAACTGTAGCTGGTTTTTTTGCTTCAAGGTCTGAAGAGTATTTGCTAAGAAATAAAGCTCAAATAAAAGCTAATTATACATTGTTGCTAAGAGATTCTCTATATTTTGATGCTGTTAGATTTTCGACTGGTGATAAAAAGAGGGTTTCAACTCGTTTTGACCGTGTATTTGATATCCTAAGTAAAGATTGTACAAATGATTAAATCAACTAAACTAAAAAACTTCAAATGCTTTCAAAATGAGACTCAGTTTCATTTGTCAGCAATTAATTTGTTAACCGGAATTAATGGTAGAGGAAAGTCTTCTTTTTTACAGAGTATTTTACTATTAAGTCAGTCTATTGAAGACAATCAAACTTTTAGTAGAGTTGCATTTAATGGGGCATCTGTAAATCTTGGTACGTTCAGAGATGTACAAAACAGAAATACAGCAAATAGTAATCCTATTGAAATAACTCATGAGACTTTAAATGGAGTTTTGGGGTTAACATTAGAAAGAGATGAAAACGATGATACAATTGGCCTTGTAAAAAATAAGGTTTGTGATGATGTGATGACTGAATTTAAACAAGTACATTACATTGCTGCTGACCGAATAGGACCTCAAGAATTTTATATTAAATCAACTTTACCGAGATTTATTTCTGTAGGATCAAAAGGGGAATACCTTGGAAATGTTTTATATCAAAAGAAGGTTCAATTGGTGCATGAGTCATTGCAATCTATAAATACATCAAGTTCAAATGAACTTGAAATTAAAATAGGAGAATGGCTGTCCTACGTATTGAATACAGAGAATGTAAAAGTCTTTATTGAGAATCCTGAAAGTTCAAGGATTATTACACTTTCTTTTGAAATTGGGAAATCAAAATTTAGACCTCATAATATTGGGTTTGGATTTTCTTATGTGTTACCGATAATAACTTCTGGTTTAATAGCACAACCAGGTGATATTTTAATTGTTGAAAATCCAGAAGCTCATTTACATCCAAAGGCACAATCTAACTTGATAAACTTTTTATCAAAAGTTTCGGCTTGTGGCATACAAGTTTTTATAGAATCACATAGTGAACACATCTTAAATGCCCTAAGAGTTCTCGTAAAAAAAGAAAGTTTGTCGCCAGAGTTGATTAAGATCTTTTTCTTTCATGAAAAGTCAGATATTTTATATTCAAAAATTGATATAAAGAAAGGTGGTAAGATAGATTTGTGGCCTCATGATTTCTTTGATCAAAACGAACTTGATTTAAAAGAACTTATAGGTTTTTGATTATGGATATTTTTATTAATGATTGTCTATTACAGAATGATCTACTGGAGAGGCATTTACATGATGAGAATTCCTTATTCAATTCAATAAGATTTCTAGGCCTGTTTTGTCAAAGTATAAATGAAAAAAAACTAGAGTATAATGATCAAGTTGTTATTAAGTTATATGTGTCATCAAATATTCTGAAGTATTTTTTTGACTTGATCTCGAACACAGATGTGGAACAATATTTTAGGATAAATCTATCAAAAGTAATGCCAATATATTGGGATCAAAATTCTATTCAGAGTTATCAGTATCAATATTTTTTCTTTGATACTTCAATGGCTCCTCCGGTTCCATACTCAATTGATAAAACATCTTTAGCTGAAGCTTATGAATTCACAAACAAATATAATGATCAGGTTCTTGCTTTAAATTTTCCTGATTCGGTTTTAAGTAATCAAAGAGCGTTATTAATAATCGCTGTTGGAAATAATAATACTGGTACTAAATCAATACAATGTGCTGATAATGAGCATTTGCTTAAAGAGTGGATTGAGCAAAATATAGATAGAGCACTATTCTACTATGATAAGACATCTACTTACCCTCCTACTGATAACCAAACATGTTTGCGAAGTAAAATTCGATTTGAAGAAACCAATAAACGCTTTCAATCACGGACAGTATTTAGAGAAATTAAAACAGGAAAAATGTGGTATGTTGATAATTCTCATTATGGAGAAAAAGCGCATATTGAAGTTTTTGATGACAGCGGTGACGTATTTTTAGGAGAGGCTCCATTGGATGGATCCATTATTATTAATAAAAAGTCGGAGAATCCGCATAATGCGAGTAAGAGTAGCAAAAAGAAAGCAAAAAGAAAGCTTAAATTGAAGTGACTTATGACCACCAAAAAAGATAACTACGGAATCGTCTATGTCCTGACTAATCCGGCGATGCCCGATCTGGTCAAGATAGGCATGACCAACAAAGAGAATGTGGAAGCCCGGATGAAGGAGCTGTTTAATACTAGTGTGCCTGTACCTTTCCAGTGCGAGTATGCCTGCAAGGTGACTGATTGTGTCGTGGTGGAAAAAGCACTGCACATTGCATTTCATCCCTACCGGATTAATGTACAGCGAGAGTTCTTTGAGATTAATCCCGAACAGGCTATAGCGATCCTCAAGCTGCTCGATAAAAGCAGTGACATTACCTCGGAAGTGGTTGAAGAGATCAATAATGACCTGTCGGATGGAGATCGTCTGGCCGGGATGAAGATGAAAAAGAAGAAACGTCCACCGCTTAATTTTATGGAGATGGGACTGCCATTGGGGGCTAAGCTGGAGTTTAATCGCGATGGAGAGAGCTATGTGGTAGAAGTGTGTGATGCCAAAAAGGTCAATTATGGTGGGCTGGAATCTTCCCTGACTGCCGTTACCCGTGATCTGTTGGGTTTGGAGTATTCCGTGCAACCGACACCTTACTGGACGTATAACGGAAAGAATCTGCAGGAGATATACGATGAGACGTATGAGGTGAGGGAGTAGAATTGTGAATTATTGGTATTTTGAACTATATAGTTCTATAGAGTGTTTTATTATTACGATATTTGAACTATATAGTTGTTTTATCTATGTGAATTTGTAATTTTGCAAACAACTATAGCATGGCTGATAAAAATGATGTAGATCGTTTCCTGAAAGAGTTTAAAACAAAAATGAATATTTGGGACGTTCTATTTCGCGATGATCGTGGTAAAAATGCTCAGACAATGGCTGATTTGGAACTTAGGCCAATAGACCGGAAAAAGATCCTGGAAGATCTGACATTTGCGGACTATTCTGAAGGTCCCTTAGAAGAAAAATTGTATGGAGGCAGTGATATGTGGGTCTTTGGAAAGGAGATCAAAAAGAATGAGGTGTATATTAAAATCACTATGGGTTTTGCAGGTGGAAGCGTGATCTGTATATCGTTTCACGTTGCTGAGTATCCGATGAACTATCCGTTAAAATAATTGCAGTTTAGAAATTCGATTATATCCAACCAATTACATGAAAAGTCCATTTACAGGTAAAGAAATGTTGCTCTGCAAAGAGACCCGCAAACTTGTATTTCGTAAAGATGAGTTTGACGTGATTTATCACTATTATCGTTGTGAGGATAGTGGAGAAGCCTTTACCTCCACATCACTTGATGAGTTGAATATGACTCAGCTGTACAATCAGTACAGGGCGAAGCATAAGATTCCATTCCCTGATAAAATAAAGCAGATACGGGATAAGTACAACCTTCCAGCAACAAAAATGTCTGAGATTCTTGGATTTGGTGTAAATAGTTATCGCAATTACGAGAGCGGTGAAGTTCCAGCATTACCCAATGCTAAATTGATGCAGATAGCTGATGATGCATTTGAATTCAGAAAGTTGGTAGAGTTGTGTGATGCTCTTGATGAAAAAAGTAAAGAAGAATTGTTGTTTCGGATAGATCATATTATACAGACACAAAAAGAGCTTCGTTTCCAAAGTGAACTGGAGAAATATTTTACAGGAGATCAATATCCTAATGCAAATACAGGTTTCAGATCACCTGATATGAGGAAATTTGCAGAGATGATAGTCTATTTTGCAGAAAAGGTGCGCCCCTGGAAGACCAAGCTAAATAAGTTACTTTTCTATACTGATTTTAACATGTTCCGGGAAACCGGTTTTTCAATTAGTGGTATGCAGTACGTCGCAATACCGATGGGCCCAGTGCCGAATCGTTATGATGGCATTTTTGACTATTTGGTGAATAAAGGTAATTTTGCTATTCAGGTAACTGTATTTCCAGATGGAAATGTAGGCGAACAGTTTGTTGCTAAGGATGATCGTAAATTTGATTCAGCGGTATTCACCACACAAGAGTTGGAGATTATTGAACGAATAGCAGAACGGTTTAAAGATACTTCCACAAATGAAATTATAGAAATCTCCCATCAGGAAAAGGCCTGGATTGAAAATCAGCAGGAACATAACCTGATCGATTACCGGTATGGTTTTGATTTGATAAATGGATAGGAGGGAATCTGTTGAAAAAGTCGATGAAGGTTTTCAGGGAAACAGATCTTTAGTCTTTATAAACAATCTAGTCCCTTTTCTTCGTCCAGATGACCGAAATAATTACCGCAACCCAAAGACCTGTCAACGTGAGCAGCATCTGACAACGTCAAATAAGAAATCAAAATAAATAACCGCCGCTTAAGCACCGATAAAATGGTATTTAAGCGGCGGTGTTTTTTGTTGAAACCTTTCCAACGTTTTAAACTCTGGAAAGATTGACAGAGTATCATTTCTGCACTTTAGGTTTGATTTGTGGGATTATATCCGATTTGTCCACTATGAAAAACAGAACTGATCAGAAATACAAGTATTCAGTATAAGTATCATATAATCAGATTGTTGTGGCACTTTGTAATAATATAAAGATAATTTTCGGATTTCTTACGGTTATTGCATAACTTTTGGTGTGTATTTTAGGTCAACCGACTTCTAAGGGCTAATTTTGTCGGCATGATGCTTCGGGCATCGTAATAATTTTAAAATATTAAGGTTATGAAATTTGTAATTTCATCGACGGGATTGCTCAGTCAGATTGTGGTTGTTAGAAATGTAGTCTCATGTAGAGTTATACTACCTGAACAGATGGTTTATTTGCCTAAGTCAAATGAAACCTCTGGCGCTTTGAATGCATATGTGGATTTGAACTCTCTGCTCAGTGCTACTATTGAGCTGTTAGAAGAATCAGAGGAAAGAGCTGATTCATGCCATTCCCGACCCATTTACCGGCACAGGACAAAAGCGGAATTGATAAATGCCCCGGATTGTCCGTTTGTAACATTAATAACCCGAAAGAGATACGACATCATATATTTCCCAAAAACACCCAACGGGTCTTTACTCCAAAGACGGAATAGAAGGGAGCGGCTCTTGGCGGCTTTACTTCGGGAAGGAGGTGAGATCAGGCAGCGATATGATGCCCACAGCGAGCTCTATCGCTACAGGCACCGGAGGTTGGAGATAAGTGTCGGACAGGAAACGGTAGGGAATATCACCCGAACCGGAGAATCACAGCGAGCGCTATCCCTTTTGTCGAACCTTAATTTGGAGCATAAGTGATGAGCGAGTTTAAGATTGATAGAAATATGTATGAGCTGATTATTGCCAATCAGCGTCTTTTGGAAGAGCAGATCTCACATTTGCAATTGCAGATGAAAGACAAAAAGCCGGCATTGTCCTATCTTGACGGTAAACAGGTCTGTGAGTTGCTGAGAATAAGCCAGAGAACATTACAAACCCTTCGGGATAATGGAAAAATCGGGCATTCGCGGATTGAAGGAACTATCCTGTACCGTGAAGAGGATGTCAGGGCCTTGTTTGACCGCTATTTCAAGCGTCCTAAAACGGAATAAATAATAATCTGAACGGAAGGTTCCTATACTGCCGCTTAAGTGCCGATAATACGGTATTTAAGCGGTTTTTTATGTACCTATTTCAGCGCCGTAGGTGCGACCGATATGGTAGCACCGGGATTTATCCCGATGAAAAAATGAATAAGTCATTTTCATATTAATCCAAATTATAGTCATATCGTTTTGATTTGCGAATGCGAAGTGAATATCAGGGCTGAACATTAGAGCTTTGTGTACAGGCTACTCTGTTACCTTTACTTTTTTGGCGCAAAAAAGTAACAAAAAAACAGAGCCTAAAAAAACTCGCTCGCTCGCCCATAGATTGTTGTATGGTATAGGAGCATTTGTGGATGGGGCTCTCTCACTCGGCAGTTTTTAGGCGGTTTGGTATTTGTGTTTGTCCCTTCGGGTCTGGGATGCGAGCTTTCTACGGATGATATTTATAGCACCGACACGAATAATATAGTCGAAGCAGATATTATATAGCTAGTAGCTTTAAAGGTTTCTGCAGTTTCGCAATCCAAAGTAAATTGACTATAACATTTCAGGTTAATTAAAAATAAATATTTCGGCGGCACATACGCATCCGGACGCAACGGAACGCAAACGTACGCAACCCTCACCGATTTAAAGAAAGTGTGATTTAACACACTATTTTTCAATGATATAGCTTTGTATATTTGCATCAGGCAAACGAAATCCGGCCGGTGAAGTTTGACTAGATTTAATTAATTGTTAATCGCCAAAAACTAAAAGATCATGGCAATATCGCAGAATCCCCTGACGGGGCAAATGAAGAAATCAATGGGTAACTTCTCGACTTACACATTGAACAAACAAAACGTAGTGCGTTCCAAAGCTTTTAACCGCAAGGACGCCAACAGTGAAGCGCAGCAAGTTCACCGGTCCGGTTTCAAACTACTGGTTAATGAATTTCAGTCGTTAGCTACCATCCTTGAAAAAGGATTACTGAACCGTCCGGAAGGGGTATCGGTCTATAACCAGTTTTTTGCACTGAATCTGCCGCGGATCCTTGACTCCACGGGTGATGCTGTAACCCTTCGATTTGAGGATATGACCGTCTCCTCCGGCCCGGTTGGTAAGGTGAGGGATACGGTGGCCACGGTGATACCCGAAGGGTTGTCGGTAACTTTCAATACCGGACTGAAGAATCCGAATGCGTTTAGCACCGATGTGCTGTATGCTTTTCTGAAGACGAAGGATGGGGACGTTGTACTGGAATCGCAACCACGCGGAAGCGAGCAGACGGGTACCATTCTGCTGGATTATCCCGGCATTAAGAAGGAGGATATCGCTTACTGCTATCTGTTTCTGACGAATGCCGATGGGACAAAAGCCTCAGATACTGTCTTTGTTGCGGTGGAGTAGGAGGGCTTCCATGCAGATCCAAAACAAAATACCCGACTATCGGATGGATAGCCGGGTATTTTTGTGTTTAGATATTTGATAGAGGTGCATCACCTAAATAAGTTTGTACTATTCGCCCCCGTTGGGGACGTTGTGTGATGTATCGATTGCCACGGGTTTTACCCGTGGTTATTTAGATTAAGGTCTTTCAGACCTCTTTATTAAAGTCCGCGAAAGCGGGCAAATATCAATAACCGTGGGTGAATCCCACGGTATGGAAGTCGCTATGATTTGCTCGTCCCCGTCGGGGGCGAACCAACAATAAAAGGATAAAATAATTGGGTTAATATTCTTACAGTCGTCTTTATAGATAAACTCTTAATGCCTGATTACCACATTGACAATCTCCGATTGAGTACCGATGCGCAAGGGCGCCGCCCATAGGCCCAGTCCCGAAGAGACATAGAAATGGGTGTGGCCTATCTTACGATAGCCGTGAGCCAGTTCAAACATACGATCGACCAACAGGTTGAAAGGGAAAATCTGCCCCCGGTGGGTATGTCCCGAGATTTGCAGGTCGATTTTGTTTTGTTGTGACTCGGAGAGGTGATAGGGTTGGTGGTCAAGCAGGATGACCGGTAGTTGCCGGTTGACACCCAGCATCAGCTGTTCGATGGACTGGCGGTCGGGATTGGTGCGGTCATCGCGCCCCACTACGACAAAGCGGTTATCGATGGTGGCGGACTGGTCACGCAAGGGGTGAATACCTGAGCGTTTCAGAAATGCCATGGCCTTATCTACTCCCCCGTAATATTCGTGATTGCCCAGCACCGCATAGACGCCGTAGCGGGCCTTTAACTGACTGAGCACTTCGTCCATACGTTGTTCTTCGACAGGGCGGATATTGCGGTCGATAACATCGCCGGCGAGCAGGATAATGTCAGGCTTCTGTGCATTAATTTTCTTGACAAACTTCTCCAGTCGGGAGCGCCGGATGGTATTGCCCAGATGGATATCGCTCGCTGCCACGATGCGAAGCTCTTCACCCGGAAAGCCTTTTTCAGGAATAGATAAAGGAAGATGGACCACTTCGGGCGAATCAAACTTGACATATCCCCACAGGCTAATCATGGCCACAACACCCACTGTTATTCCCAGATAGACCTGTTTGACTAACGGATAGTGTTGATGTAAATAAGCAGGAAAAATACCAAGGAAATGATCTGCCAGCCGGAGCAGGTCGCCCAGCATGGCAGCAGCCACCAGATATACCATCACCATAATCCAGTAAGAGCCGATACTCTCGACCACACTGCTAAATGGAAAAGGGAGTTGCTCCCCACTCATCATTGCGACCAGAAATGAAAGCGAAAAGGTCAGGAAAAGAGTGGTGTAAAGGATACGAAGCACAGGTTGAGCCGGTAGAGCCTGTAAACCGCGGGTATAGAGATAGGAGTTGATGCCCGCGTATATCAGCGTGATGATTAATATAGCTGTCTTTTGCATAATGAATAGTTAGATTGAAATCTGACTGCAAAGTTTAAACTATTCGTAATAAAAATGTCATGCAGATCGATTAATGGGGGAGTGAGATGGTCAAAGTATTGGAATCATCGGGTAAATAAGTACGGAGTATAATTTTATGTCTTATTTATCCCATGCTTCTCCAGGGTTTGTCAATCCGTCAAGCGGCCTGAAGCCGCTGTACGGTGCGCAGCGCTAGCGTTCAGCGGCTTCAGACCGATAGCTATTCGAGACGCTTGACGCGTAATTAATAATTTCCCCATGCATACGACATCAATTCAATCCTATTCCATAATATTGAGTATACATATTATCCAAAACAAAACTACCCGGCTATCAAAGGATGGCCGGGTAGTTTGATATGCAATTTTCCAAAGTTTTAAATTTTGGAAAAGGTGATAAGAGTGCAATCAGGTTGCCACTGACTGGCAAATGTAATTCGGGATAATACCGGTAGCGGAAATCAATACTTCAGCATTCTTGGCCTGTATGTTACCCGAGAGTACCAGGCAGGTATCTATACCGAATTTATTTCCTCCTATAATATCGGTTTTGAGCGTGTCACCCACCATCAGGATATCCCTCTTGGATATACTCATCTGAAGATCGGTAACGGCGTATTCGTAAGCAAAATGGAAGATCTGGGAATCCGGTTTTCCGAAGCGGATAAAGATTTTATCCGACAAAGGCTCCAGCAGGTCGGCAATACCGCCCACGGCAATGGAGACATGGTCTTTGGAAAGAGGATATGTCTCGTCCGAATTGGCAACGATTACGGGCAGACTCTTCTTGCGCAGGATATTGACGGCTTTGGTCAGATCGTAGTTCCAGTCAAACCCTTCGTCATCAAGCAGCACCATGGCAGTGAAGTCCTCCATATTACTCAGATCCACCTCACTGATGGAAAGGGTATTCAGCCCGACAGATTCGATGTAGTGTGCTGAACGTTCCGTTCCCAGATAAACTACCGTACCCGAATTTACCTTATTATCCAGATATTCACGGGCAATCATTCCCGATGAAATTATTTTTTCTACCGTTATTTCAGGAATACCTCTGGAGGCAAATGCTTCAGCGAGCTGGATGGGGCTTCGTGACGCATCGTTTGTAAGTACATAATAGGCGATGCCTTCATCATCGAGAAATTTAATCATGTCTCTTACCCCGGGTAATATGCCCTGATAGTTTCTCAGTACACCGTAAGAATCGAGAAAGATTACTTTGTACTTTTTGGCGACCTCTTTGAATGATTGGATATCCATTTGATCAATAATTAGTTGCAACCGGAAATCAGTTAGCCGTTTCAGATTGCAAAATTACCAATTTCCATTGTATTCTCTTACTTTCTGACTTTAAATGCAGGGTGTTTAGTTACAATTACCGGATTATCGGAGTTTTACGGCATCGGTAAAGGCATCAAACACCTTCTGGTTACCTTCGTATTCAGAGAGCATGCGTTCGGGATGAAATTGAAGTCCCACCAAAAAGGAGTGAGCCGGATTATAGACTCCCTCAATCAATCCATCCTCAGCGTGAGCCATCGGGATTAAGCCTTTTCCCAGTACTTTGATGCCCTGGTGGTGATAAGTGTTCACCATCAGCTCTTTTTGCCCGTACCACTCAAATAAAGGCGTTCCTTCTTCCAATATTACCTTGTGACGGTGACTGTCGTAGTTTTCGTAGTTGATATGCAGGACCGGATTGGGGATCTCGAGGTGTACATCGTTATAAATCTTTCCACCGTGCAGTACATTGATCAGTTGCACACCACGACAGAAGCCCAGTATGGGTTTGTTTGCCGCAAAGGCATGTCTCAGGCAGGTTATCTCGATTTCGTCTTTCAACGGATCGTATTCATCCAGTTTGCTCAGATCATAATTCTCATGATAGTATATAGGGTCAATGTCACCACCTTCCATCATCAACATGCCGTCGTAATCTTTCAGGTATTCGTCCAAAATGCCTTTAGTGGCTTCGGCAATGGGTACAATGATGGGCATGACGCCGCGTTCTGCTAAAAGCTGGAGATATATTTCAGAAAACCAGTCGATGGTTTTGTTTTTGCGGGTCAGTCTGCGGGAGACCATGAGTACTTTTTTCATCAGTATATGTTTTTTCAGGAAAATGAAAATCAAATAGATTAAGAGCCACGAATTAACTTCGTTGATCTTCGATTCACGAATCATTTTGTCAGGCTCTTAATCAGAAACAAATTATCCGAATACTTTTTCAAATATGAAAAAGAGAGATTACTTCTCAAAACGATTTCTTTGAATATTTAGCTGAGATCTCCTGCAGAGCTTTAATCAGGATTTTATCTTTTTTCCTACCCTGTGATGCAGCCCGTATGTGATAGGCATCGAGTCCCACTTTGTTGCTGCAATCACGCACGTAAGCGTGATATTCTTCCAGCAAGATGTGTTGCAATTCGGTGGCTGTCAGTCCGCAATGAGACTTGATGAGCACAAAATTACTGCCTGTAGGATAGACATGAAATCCTTCAATTTTCTTCAGTTCTTGATAGAAATAACGGATGTCGCTGATAACCTTTAATCGGGCTTTATGGTAATCGGCATCGGTTTTTTTCAATTGGGTGAGGAAATATTCCGCAAGGGTATTAATATTCCAGACCGGCAATGATTTGCGTACGCATTTGAGGTATTCCTTGTTGGATGAGCAACAATATCCCAGGCGCAGTCCCGGTATGCCGCAATGCTTGCTCATGCTACGCACCAGCATCAGATTCCGGAATTTATCGATATGCGGTAACAGGCTGGGGATGTTTTCATCGGCAAAGTCGATAAACGATTCGTCCACGATAATCATTTTCAGATGTGACATTTTATCGAGGAACTTCATCATTGCATTCAACGGGATTAATTGTCCTGTTGGATTTCCCGGATTGATAATCAATGCCGAAGTGATTTTATTTTCGTCAATCCAGGCTGCGTAGATGTCGAGATTGAGCTGATAATCCTGTTCGGCAGGAAGTTGAAAAAGTTTGGCACAATCTTTCCGGCGGATTTTCTCGGTGTATTCGCTGAAAGTGGGTACCGGAATAGCAATATCGTCAATCAATTCCTCTACGATAATGGTAATTAACTCCGTAGCGCCATTGCCGATCACCAGGCTGCATGGATCCACGTGGAGCACTGAAGCCAGATTACGTTGCGAAATGATGGAGTTACTTGACGGATAGGATTTAATCAGCATGGGGAGTTCCCGCTGAAGCAGTTTTAATAGTTTCTTGTCGGGATAATAAGGATTGGCTATGAAGCAGAAATCTACAATTTTATCCAGCATCTCTTTTCCCACAATATCTGCCAAAGAAGGAGAATGCGAGGTTTCGTAGAATAAGTGCCGTTTTATTTCGAGTTTCTTTTTCGTAAACATATTTATCGGTGTAATCTATGGTATTATGATACTAAGTTACAAAAAAGAGAGATACAGGCAAATAATCAGCTGACAGGGCACAAAAAAAGCCTCCGAACCCGAAGGCCGAAGGCTTTTAAAGATATCGTTATGTCAGGATTAATATTGTCCTGAAGCTTTTGTAGATTTAACGATGATAGAACCGATTTGGTAAGGACAACCGTTAGAAGCCGGACGACGGTCTTCCAAACGACCTTTCCAACCATCTTCTACAGTACCAACAGGGATACGGATAGAAGCACCACGGTCAGATACACCCCATGAGAAGTCATGGATAGATGCAGTTTCGTGTTTACCAGTCAGACGCTGATCGTTGTAAGCACCGTAAACAGCCATGTGAGCAGGTACGTGTTTACCGAATTCAGCACAGATTGCATCGAATACAGCTTTGTCACCGCAAGTTCTCATTTTACCGTTAGAGAAGTTAGCGTGCATACCTGAACCGTTCCAGTCAGTAGCACCAAGTGGTTTCGGATGCCATTCTACGTAAACGCCGTATTTCTCGCAAGTTCTTTCCAACAAGTAACGAGATACCCAGATTTCGTCACCAGCCAGTTTTGCACCTTTAGAGAAGATTTGGTATTCCCACTGACCAGCAGCAACCTCAGCGTTGATACCTTCGATGTTCAAACCAGCAGCGATACAGATGTCGAAGTGCTCTTCTACGATTTCACGACCGTAAGCGTTGCGTGCACCTACTGAACAGTAGTATGGGCCTTGTGGACGATCAGGGAAACCACCTTTAGGGAAACCAAGAGGCATTCTTGTTTCCATGTCATATAAGAAATATTCCTGCTCGTAACCGAACCAGAAATCGTTGTCATCATCATCGATAGTTGCACGGTGGTTAGTTTCGTGAGGCGTACCGTCTGCATTCAAAACCTCAGTCATAACGATGTAAGCATCTTTACGATCCGGATCCGGGCAAATAAATACCGGTTTCAGCAACAAGTCAGAAGAACCGCCTTGTGCCTGGTTAGTAGAAGAACCGTCGAATGACCACATTGGGCAGTCTTCCAATTTACCACTGAAGTTTTCTTTCACACGAGTCTTGCTTCTCAATTGCTGAGATGGCTCGCTACCATCTAACCAGATGTACTCTAATTTTGATTTGCTCATAATGATTTAACTTAAAAATTATATTAGCTAATATAGAAATCTTCGCTGAAAAATTATGGATGCAAATAAACAAAATAAAAAGCAATTTGTCAACCATACAGGGCAATAAAATAGCAATAAATTAGCAATTATTCCATTTTGGCGCACAATACGCCCTGATTTATGCCTTTTATTTCAACAAATCAGTTGGATTTTCAAGATAAGGCAATGAGGGTAAATGGAGTTATTTTAACTATTTAGACCCGGGATGGATTCTTTTGTCTGCTCCCCACATTAATTTCGTCCGTAAAGTATCGAAATAGGTATGTGACGTCCGTTTTATCACTTTTATCGGATAGTCAGCTTTTCTAATCTGGAATTTACACTCTTCGACTGCGTGAGAGCGACCGTCCAGAGCTATCAGAAAATTACGGTTGCGGCTTTCCACTTCGAGAGTGATCGTCATGTTGTCAGGGATAACCAATGGTCTGACGGTAAGACTGTGAGGTGCAATCGGAGAAATAACCATATTGTTGGCCTGAGGCATCAGTATCGGGCCTCCGACACTCATTGAATAAGCAGTAGAGCCTGTAGGTGTAGCAACAATCAGCCCGTCTGCCTGATAGGTATTGAGGAACTGATTATCCAGCCAGGCATGGATAGTAATCATTGAAGAAGTGTCCTGTTTAAGTACCGCTATTTCATTCAGCGCGTATTTAGACTTGCCGAAACAGCCGTTGCAGATATCTACCACAAGCTGCGATCGCTCTTCAATCTGATAGTTATTATTGAAAATTTCTTCCAAAGCCGATTCAATATCATTTTCCGATACATCAGCCAGAAAACCGAGTCTTCCGGTATTTACTCCAAGGATGGGAATGCCTTTGCGTCCAACACGCTCAGCAGCATTGAGGAACGTACCATCTCCTCCCACGCTGATTGCAATATCAGCCTCGAAATTGTTCTGGTCAACCAGTCCTTTGATTTGGGGGTGAAAGTTTTGATGAGATTCCAGGAACTCGTAGAAGTCCCGACAAACAAATATCTCTGCCTTGTATTGGTTGAGTATCTCGAAAAGTTTAAGAACGGGATGGGCTTTTTCGGTTTGATAAGTATTTCCAAAAATGACAACTTTCATAGGTTGGGAAAAAGAGAGGGAATAAAAGGAGAAAACCTAACAGGTATCAGAAACCTGTCAGGTTTATTGTCCGTATCTTTTACTTTTTAAGCCTTCATAAAAAGGCACCCTCTGTAAATATTCAGGTTTATATCTTAAAAACAAATGGGTGGTTACATGTTGATGTAGTAAAAGAGCTCCTGCAATCGCTTTTGAGCCACTTCATCGACGACACCCTGTGTCATGTACGTTAAAACAAGTTTGTAGTGAAAACGTTCAAGGCTGCGGGCAATTGCATCGGCATCTTCCACATTTACCTTAAAGGCTACGTAAATATTGCCGGAAGGAGAAGGAAAGGAGCTCAGATTGACGATGTGGGCATTGTTGTTTTCCACCAGTCGTGCGATTTCGCTAATCGAATAATCCTGTTCGGAAAGCTCGACAACCAATATGGCGCCCGGTTTGCTTGTACCTAAGACCATAGAAAGCGCTTCCAGAAGTTTGGACTGCGTGATTACACCCAGATATTCGTTGTTTTCACCCACCACAGGGATTAATGACAGATGGTTGGAAGCCATCCGTTCCAATGCTTCCAGCAAATGTCCCGATAGTTTCACTGCAGGGGAGAAGTACCATGCTTTACCCAGTTGGGCATCAAGCGATTCCATACGATAGGCGTCTCTCTCGGATACCAGACAAAGATATTTTCCGTTATCAACAAGAGGAAGATGATTAACCTTGTACTCTTCCATCAACGCCAGAGTAGTCTCTCCCGTGTCGGTTGGACTCAGAAACGGGATTTCTTTTGTCAGTAATTCTTTGGTCAGATTCATCGTAATTGGTACAATTCTATTAATTTTGCATGGTATAAACAGGCGGAAGAAAATCTCATTTTTCTTACTTCCACAAAGTTTAAAAAAAGATTCGGTATTTCTAAATAATTAGAAAGAAAAAATCCGACATTTGTATATTATCCAAGAAAACAGTTCGCCCTGATGACAAAACTGAGTGTAAACATCAACAAAATAGCAACATTAAGAAATTCCCGCGGAGGAAATGTGCCCGATGTCGTAAAGGTAGCCATTGATTGTGAAGCGTTTGGCGCTGACGGAATTACTGTACACCCACGCCCCGATGAGCGTCATATCCGTTATGCGGATGTTCACGCTTTAAGACCGGTTATTAAGACGGAATTCAACATTGAAGGTTACCCCTGCAAAGAATTTGTTGATTTGGTATTGAAGGTGAAGCCTGCGCAGGTGACCCTGGTACCGGATGCTCCGGATCAGATTACCTCCAATCACGGTTGGGATACCGAGAAAAACTATGATTTTCTGGTGGAAGTGATTGATCGTTTCAAATCAGCTGGAATCCGTACATCCATTTTTGTGGATCCGGATGTGAATATGGTGGAACATGCCGCTAAAATCGGAACTGACCGTATCGAACTTTATACCGAGCCCTATGCAACGATGTATCCTAAAAACAAGGATGAAGCGATTGCACCTTTTGTAGAGGCTGCAAAAATGGCACGAAAGCTGGGTTTAGGCCTGAATGCCGGTCACGATTTGAGCCTTGAAAACCTGAACTGGTTTTACAAAAATATCCCCTGGACAGAAGAGGTCTCAATTGGTCATGCATTGATTGCTGATGCACTATATCTGGGTCTGAAGACTACTATTCAGAAATACAAAGAGTGTTTGCGTTAATCTCTCGCTGATTTACGTATGGAAGAAAAACAAACAAGGTTATACGGAGCTTTAGGTTCCATGTTTCTGCACCTGGTCATCTTTGCCCTGATGTGGTGTTTTGGTCTATCTCATATTATTCAACCCAAAGAAAATGAGGGGATTGAGGTGATGCTGGGAAATGTAGAGCAGGCAAGTGGCAGATTTGCACCCGGCGAAATAAAACCTCAGGCGCAGGAAGCGGTGGATGTTTCATCACCACGTCCGGCAATAAAAGCGCAATCTGCTCCCGTATTGACCCAAAATAACGAAGAGTCAACTGAAATGCTTGAGCAAAAGAAAAAGCAGCAAGAGCAACGTCAGATGGATTTACTCAAACAGCAGGAGGAAAATCGTCTTCGTGAACAGGAAAGGGCACGCCAGGCCGAACTACAACGCCAGCAAGCTGTTAAGCAGCAAAAGATTAATGAGATTAATAAGAAGATGAGCGGTGCTTTTGGTAGCGGAGGTAATGCCGGTAGCAGCGGGACAGCAGCGTCAGGTAAAGGTTTCATGGGAAGCCCTAACGGAAATTCAACCAAAGGTGCGGTGTCCGGAATCGGAGGGAACGGTTCTTCTGTTTCTTATTCGTTATCAGGGAGAAGTGTAAGCGGGGTTTTGTCACGTCCCAGTTATAGCGAACAGGTAGAAGGTAAGATTGAGGTTGAAATCGTTGTTACCCCTGAAGGAAAAGTTATTTCAGCCGATATTGATATAGCCCATTCTTCAATTGCCAGCTCTTCCATGCGTCAGGCGGCAAGACGGGCGGCATTGCAGACTCACTTCAATAATATTGATTCCAATGAAAATCAGATGGGTACGATTACTTACGTTTATCGCCTAACCCGCTGATTAATCCTTTTATATAAATAAATCCCCGTTTGGGGTGGACTATCAACCTTAATAAATCAATGCACAATGAAAAAATGCTATGTTTTTCTGGCAGAAGGATTTGAAGAAACTGAAGCTATTACTATTATTGATGTTTTGCGACGAGGTCAGCTAATCGTTGATATTGTTTCCATCACAGGCAAGAAAGAGGTGACAGGTGCACACGGAATCAAGGTTTTAGCCGAAAAACTTTTTGAAGATACCTCATACGAGGATGGATCAATGCTGATCTTACCCGGTGGAATGCCCGGTTCCAATAACCTGAATAGTCACTCGGGCCTGAAAAAACTTATCCAGTCTTATGATGAGTCAGGTAAATATCTGGGGGCCATTTGTGCTGCACCGCTGGTATTTGGAGGATTAGGGCTGTTGAAAGGTAAGGAAGCCATCTGTTATCCCGGATTTGAGGATAAACTGGTTGGTGCAACTATATCAGATAAAAATACGGTCTTTGCCGGCAAGGTAATTACTTCCAAAGGAATTATCAGTGCTGTCGAATTCGGACTCGCCATTGTAAAAGAGTTACAAGGGGGTGAGATTTGCCGAAATGTAGCTGATGGATTATTGGTGGAGTAGTTAAAATAGAACGATAATTTTAAATTCGTTCTTTAAATCTTTTTGTATTACAATCATTTGTCTATTTTTGTGTGTTGAATCCGGATCAGAATGACTGATGAACAAAAAAAACTGCTGAATAATTTCGAAGCCCGGGTAAGGCAACTCATGCTTCTCTGCGAATCGTTGAGAGAAGAAAACGCCTTGCTCAAGCGCACTGTTGCGCAAAAGGACGAGGAGTTTCTGGTGGTAGAAAGTTCATACAAAGAGCTTCTTTCCAGATATGACAACCTGAAGCTGGCACAAGGTATCGCCATGAGCGAGGAAGAACGCAGAAATGCAAAGGCCAGATATACCAAATTAGTGCGGGAAATCGATAAATGCATCGCATTACTAAACGAATAAGATGCATATGGACGATAAAATGACCATCAAACTGAATCTGGCGGGTAAGGAGTACCCTCTGCGCATAGAGCGTGAAGAGGAGCAAAATATGAGACTCGCCGCGAAACTCCTGGAGAGCAAACTGTCGCAATACCAGGGGCATTTTGATGATAATAAATTGGATGTGAAAGACTTTCTTTCTTTTGTTGCCCTCCAGTTTGCGTATGAATACGTGAAACTGAACGAAGATAAAAGTATTGAACCTCTACTTGAGAAAATCCAGGATCTAAATACAGACCTGGAATCTTTCCTGAGATAAGTAGATTTTATAACCGAGATATTGTACCTGCACTACATTTTGGGTAATTCTTTACCTGAAGTGATAGTGCTTTTTTTATAACAATTAAATACCTAATACTCAAATGCTTGAATTATTGATAGGAATTGCATGCTTAATCGTGGGTGGTGTCGCTACCTGGATTAGCACGAAATTTATCTTCAAGACACGCTTCGAGGGGATTCTGGAAGAAGCCAGAAAAGAAGCAGAAGTGATCAAGAAGAATAAATTGCTTGAAGTAAAGGAGAAGTTCATCAATCTGAAAGCCGATCTGGAAAAACAGGTTACGGCACGTAACGCTAAAATTCAGTCTGTTGAAAGTAAACTGAAACAGCGTGAAACACAGATTAATCAGAAACAGGATGAATTGCAAAAGAAAACTTCAGAAGCTGAAACACTGAAGGAATCGCTTGAGAATCAACTGGCTGTTGTTGACAAGAAACAGCAGGAAGTCGATAAAATGTACCGCGAAGAGATTGAACGTCTGGAGTCTATCTCTGGTCTTTCGGCTGAAGAGGCGAAAGATAAACTGGTTGAATCTTTGAAGGAAGAAGCTAAAACAGCTGCCGCTTCGTACATCAATGAAATCATGGATGAAGCTAAAATGACTGCTAACAAAGAGGCTAAACGTATTGTAATCCAATCGATTCAACGCGTAGCCACTGAAACGGCCATTGAAAATGCGGTTACTGTATTCCACATTGAATCAGATGAAATCAAAGGCCGTATCATCGGTCGTGAAGGACGTAATATCCGTGCCCTGGAGGCTGCTACCGGTGTGGAAATCATCGTGGATGATACTCCGGAAGCAATTGTGCTTTCAGGTTTTGACCCGGTTCGCCGTGAGATTGCGCGTCTGGCACTTCACCAACTGGTAACAGACGGACGTATCCACCCGGCCCGTATCGAAGAGGTGGTAGCAAAAGTACGCAAACAGGTGGAAGAGGAGATTATCGAAACCGGTAAACGTACGACTATTGACCTGGGTATCCACGGATTACACCCTGAATTGATCCGTATGGTAGGTAAAATGAAATACCGTTCTTCTTACGGTCAGAACTTGCTGCAACACTCCCGCGAGACTGCTAACCTGTGTGCGATCATGGCTGCTGAATTAGGCCTGAATGTGAAGAAAGCGAAACGTGCCGGTCTTTTACATGATATAGGTAAAGTACCTGATGACGAACCGGAATTGCCACACGCATTGCTCGGTATGAAGCTGGCTGAGAAATACAAAGAGAAACCGGATATCTGCAACGCGATTGGTGCTCACCACGATGAAGTGGAGATGACCAGCTTGCTGGCTCCGATTGTACAGGTTTGTGATGCTATCTCAGGTGCTCGTCCTGGTGCTCGACGTGAGATCGTAGAAGCCTATATCAAGCGTCTGAATGATCTTGAGCAACTGGCTCTTTCTTATCCGGGTGTATTGAAAACCTACGCTATCCAGGCAGGACGCGAATTGCGCGTAATCGTGGGTGCGGATAAGATTGACGATAAAGAAACAGAAAGCTTGTCAAACGAAATCGCTAAACGTATCCAGGATGAAATGACCTATCCGGGTCAGGTGAAGATCACCGTAATCCGTGAAACACGTGCGGTAAGCTTCGCGAAATAAGTTCAAGCATTATAAGTTTTAGGTTTTAAGTGATAAGCGAAGCGTTTTATGCTTACCTTTGTATAAGGAAAGAAGTAAACGTACAACTTACTACTTAGAACCTAAAATGTAAATGGGGCTGTCTGGATTTGACAGCGGGTAGAAGAGGTGTGTAAGCATGCAGAGCGTGGATGGCTGGCTCTATAATCCCGGACATCAAAAATTTAACTGGCGAAAATAACGTAGCTCTCGCTGCATAATCGAATCATAGTAGATTAAGCTTAATCCCGGCACCAGGTGCCAGGACGTGACATCACCCGGACGCTGTGGCTCCGAAGCAATCCGAACCGGTGGTGCAGAAAAATCGGAACTAGCTGAAAGCTCTCCCCGGGCTGATGCGAAATTTAAGGGGATAAGGTTCGGGTTGGTGGCTTCGGTCTTGCCCGTTCACGAAAATGAAGGCGAAGATAAGCATGTAGAAAGCATATTGCTTCCTCGTTTGGACCGGGGTTCGACTCCCCGCAGCTCCACACAGAAAGAGCGGAATTCATCAGAGTTCCGCTCTTTTTCGTAAACCAGTTTCCTTTTATTTACGATTTTCCGGATTTCATGGCCTTGAGTTGCTTTTCTTTCAGTTTCAGCTCTTTTTGTTTGGCTTTGGCCGTTTTTATGTCATTATTAACGCGTTGCATCTTGTGATTGTTAACCTCGACTTTCTGTTTCAGGATGTTGCTTTCAGACTTTTTCTTTTCAATCAGTTCATTGTTCTGGCCCTCCCTTTCCTTCACTTTCAGTAATTCTTGCTCAACCGAAAGTTTCTGTTCATAGAGAGATGGTTCGTTTGATTCATTCAGAATATTGCTCTTTTCCTTGTTTTTCAGGAGTTTGCGGGTGTCTTTGACTCTTTTCTGATCGCCTTTTATCACTGCGTTTTTTGACTTCAGTAATTTGAGGTCATTTTTGGCTTGTTTCTGATCCAGTTTAATTCTTTTTAGTTCACTGATTAAGCTTTCCTGTTCGTTCTTCAGGTCGCGGATCTGCTTTTCATTAACAGATTTCTCTTCTTGTAGTTTAATCAATGCCTGTTCCGGTGATTCTATCGGAGAAGGTGCGTCCTGAGCGCGTGTTTCAAGGCTAAAGAAGCCAAGTAGCAGGCTTAACATCAGGTAGTGGTAAGATTGCTTCGTTTTCATGGGTTTAGGAGTTGTAAGCTTTTCACCGTTTGAAAAAGCATGGTTGTATGATAATAACGAAATCGGGCAATCCTTTGTTTTGAAACCGAATTCAATAATAGTCTGGAACAGTAGGCTCTTACTTTCTCTTCAGGAAATACTGTCGTTCCTCTTCCGGAAACTTCTCGATAGCGTAACGCAGCATTGCACGTGGCATCTGCGTGGAATATTGCATCAGGAAATCCACCAATACCGATTTATTGCGTTTGCCAACTTCACGAAGCATCCAGCCGATGGCCTTGTGCATGAGGTCATGCTTGTGATTGAGGAGCTTCTCGGCCAGAAGCAGGTTGTCGGCAAAATCATCGTTACGGATAAAGGTAAATGTGGTGAGTACAGCGATGCGCTGTTCCCACATCGAATCACTTTCGGCCAGGCGATAAATCAATGTGCGGTCTTTGTCCAGCAGATATTCGCCCAGTATATAACAAGCCGACGAATCGACCAGGTCCCAGTTATTGATATAGGCGATATTCCTCAGATACAAATCGACAATCTCTTTCCGACCAGTTTCGTCTTTTGTTTTCTTGAAGCGGTTGACCAAAATAATCAGGGCAGTTAACCGGCATTCATGATAAGATTCGTGGAGCAGGATTTCTATTTCTGGCAAAGGCAGTTCTTTATAATTCTTTGCGATGACTCGCTGCTGTGGAACGGTGATTCCCAGAAAGAGATCGCCTTCACCGTATTCACCTTCACCTGTCTTGAAAAATCCCTGAAGCAACAGTGCTTTTTCAGGGTTGGCAACGGATTGCAGTTCTTTTTTTACGTCTGATGTTTTCATTGGTTTAATAGCTTTGCTGCGAAAGTACTAAACTCTTTCGGATAGTCCGGCGTTTAAGGGTTGTTTTTCTGATATTGAAAAAATAGCTACCTTTGCGCCTCGTTTTTGGAGAGTTATGCAGATATTACATCTGAAATACTTGCAAAAAGAAAGGCCGGTGGAATCTTTTCAAACACGAATTCTAAACATTAAAACCCAAATTCAAGTATGAGGAAAATCGTTTACGCATTTTTACTTCTGATTATTTCTGTTTTTGCCGCCAATGCGCAGCAAACATCGGAGAATGTATTGAAGCTTCTCGCTAAAAAGAATGTAATCACTGCCAAAGAGGCTGACTCTTTGATTGCTGTTGAAAAGAAAGCAACTCCGGCAAAATCACTTTACCTGTTGGATAAGGTAAAAGTATTTGGTTACGCACATATCGGCTATTCTTACTCAGATACCTTACCTCAAAGACAAAGCTATGGTGTAAAGCGTATCATTTCCTTTATTGAAGGTAAACTGACTGATAACATCACTTTCCAGATTCAGTCAAACCTTGGACCGACTCCTGCATTGGTGGAATACTGGATGGAATATGCACCAAAAACATTCCTGAAACTGAAAGTGGGTCAGATGAAACTTCCCTTCTCTATTGAAAATGCCATTTCTCAATCCGTTTTGGAGAATGTAACCAATTCTCAGGCGATTAATAACCTGGTTGGTGGTTCTACGGACGTTTTGGGTGCTGGGAATATGGCAGGACGTGATTGCGGTATTCAGATTGGGGGTAGTTTCCTTTCCTATCAGAAAAGAAATCTGGTTGATTATCAATTGGGTATTTTCAACGGAAACGGTGTAAATAATATGGACAACAACCGTCACAAAGACTTTGTAGGTACTTTGATGTTTAACCCATTGTCATACCTTAAAGTTGGTGGTTCATTGTATGCAGGTAAAGCGAACTACAAAAACGTTGCTGAGCTGGGTGATGCCAAAGCTGTTGACCACCTGCGCAATCGTTGGAGCTTAGGTGGTGAGATTACGACTAAATACGTTTACGGACGTGCTGAGTATGTACACGGAACAGACGCTCACATCAACCGTGAAGGTTATTATGCTTTGCTCAACGGACATGTTTGCCCTAAAATAGATGTGATTGCTGAGTATGATTTCTACAACAAAAACGTGGATGTAAACGGTAAGAAATTTACCAACTACCAAATCGGTATGCAATGGAACTTCTACAAAAGAAGCCGTTTCCAGTTACACTACGTATATAAAGACAACAACGCAGTGGGTGTGAGATCTGAAAATGCCGTTCTCGGACAGCTTCAGGTCGGATTCTGATCCTAAGCTCATAATATCATCAAAAGCCGCATGACCTGCGGCTTTTTTTGTTTTCTGGACTATGATTCAGGGAAATAGTATAAACAAAGTTTCTATCTTTGCCTTTCGTTTGTTAATAAACCATTTTCCAGAATAGTAACTACACAAGATACAGTCTATGGCATTGAATTATATCTTCATCGCGTTTATCCTGATTGCCTTTGTGGTGGCACTGATTAAAGCCCTTGTATGGGGTGACCTGAATGCCTTTTACGAAGTGATGCTCTCCACGTTTGATACATCGAAGACAGCGTTTGAGGTTTCGCTTGGATTGACCGGTGCCTTGTCGCTTTGGATGGGATTGATGAAGATTGGCGAACATGGCGGTCTTATTAAGTTCTTCTCAAAACTGATCAGCCCACTTTTTGTTCGTCTTTTCCCGGACATCCCGAAAGAACATCCAGCCATCGGATCCATATTTATGAATGTTTCAGCAAACCTTTTAGGTTTGGGAAATGCGGCAACTCCACTTGGGTTGAAAGCAATGAAAGAGATGCAGGAGCTGAATAAGGATAAAGAGACTGCATCCAATCCAATGATCATGTTTCTGGTACTGAATACTTCGGGGCTGACACTGGTACCGGTCAGTATCATGGTACTTCGTGCACAGATGGGTGCAGCGAACGCTTCGGATGTCTTTCTGCCTATTCTTTTGGCTACTTTTTTCTCTACCATTATCGGTATTCTGTCGGTAGCTATCTTGCAGCGCATTAATATTCTGGATAAAGTTATTCTCGCCTATCTGGGCGGACTGACGGCTATTGTGGCTACCATTATCTGGTTCTTTTCCCATTTGCCACAGGAGAAAATTTCCCTTTACTCCAATTTCGGAGCGAGCTTTGCCCTGTTGAGTATCATTGTGGGTTTTCTGGTGGCGGGTATGCGCAAGAAGGTCAACGTCTATAACTCCTTTATTGAAGGCGCTAAAGAGGGTTTCCAGACTGCGGTGATGATTATCCCGTATCTGGTGGCTATTCTGGTGGCTGTGGGTATGTTTCGTGCATCAGGCGCAATGGGAATGATGATTACTGCCATCAAAATGGGATTTGATACCATCGGGGTAAATTCCCAGTTTGTAGATGCACTTCCTACGGCACTGATGAAACCGTTGAGCGGAAGTGGCGCCCGCGGGATGATGGTCGATGCCATCAAGACGTTTGGCCCCGACAGCATCATTGGCCGTATGGTTTCAGTGATTCAGGGTGCGGCTGATACGACCTTCTATATTCTGGCGGTCTATTTCGGTAGTGTAGGGGTGAAGAATACCCGTTATGCCGTAGGTGTAGGCCTGCTGACTGACCTGGCAGGTATTGTGGCGGCTATCTTGTTGACTTATCTGTTTTTTGGGCATTGATGAGGTGCCTTATATGGCAACGGGGTGTTGCTCGTTAAGGCGAAGCACTGTTGCCTTAGAAGGCGAAGGTGTGTTGCCTTATAAGGCGAAAGGCTTTCGTCTGATATGGTGAGACCTATTGTCTTCGATTATTGTAATTCCGCATAACAGATCTAATTAAGTCAAAAAGCTTCCTTATTGCCCAGCTTTTGGCTCTTTATTTCCTATATGCCTGAAATTTATTACCTTTGCGACGTTTTTTAGGGTCTTAAATACTCCTCATAATATGAAAGATACCGTACAGCAATTTGAGCACGTCATCGTGATATGCCGTTCCCTTTTTGAGAAAAAACTCAAAGACTACGGTCCCGCATGGCGAATCATGCGTCCGCAATCCATTACCGATCAGATATATATCAAGGCAAACCGTATCCGCAGCATCGAGATCAAAGGTGTTTCGCAGATCGACGAAGGCATTCGTTCGGAGTTTATCGGCATTGTCAATTACGGAATTATCGGCATTATCCAGCTGGCTTTGGGCTTTGCCGACAGTTGTGACATTACTGAACAGGAAGCGTTGGGCTTGTATGACAACTACATGACTCAGACCAAAGAGTTAATGTACAAAAAGAACCACGACTACGACGAAGCGTGGCGTAGCATGCGTATCAGTTCCTATACCGACCTCATCCTGATGAAAATCCACCGTACCAAGCAAATCGAAGACAATTGCGGCCAGACGCTGGTATCGGAAGGTATCGACGCGAACTACATGGATATGGTCAACTACTCACTTTTCGGATTAATCAAACTTGAATTCGGCGAAGAAGATGGAACGGCTAACTAAGATATTATTGCTTGTCAGCCGCCTCATCATCGGAGCGACTTTCATATTCTCGGGATTTGTCAAGATGATAGACCCCGTGGGAACTTCAATCAAATTCCAGGATTACTTTGAGGCCATGCACCTTGGTTTTCTGGTGCCCAATGCATTGGTATTTGCTATTTTGCTGGCCTGTGTGGAGTTTCTTCTTGGGGTAAATGTTCTACTTGCGTTAAGCCCCCGCCATACTTCCTGGTATGTGCTGATATTCATGTCATTTATGACACTGCTCACGCTTTATCTGGCGTTGGGGAATCCGGTAAGCGATTGCGGCTGTTTTGGTGACGCGGTGAAGCTGACAAACTGGCAGACCTTCGGTAAGAATATCGTCCTGATGGCTTTTACGCTTTTCTATTTCTACTACCGGCAGAATATCCCCTATCTCTATCACGAACATTTCCACTGGTTGCCTTCGTTGATTACTTTTGTATTTGGTGTAGCGGTGGTTTTGCACTGTTATTTCCATTTGCCTATCATAGATTTCCTTCCCTATAAATTAGGAACCAACATACAGAAAGGAATGGAAATTCCGGCTGGAGCAGCAGCTGATGTTTATGAGACTACGTTCATTTACCAGAAAGGCGGGGAGAAGAAAGAGTTTACCCTACAAAACTATCCGGCTAACGATACTACCTGGCATTTTGTGGAACAAAAGTCTGTATTGAAGACAAAAGGCTATGAGCCGCCGATTCATGATTTCTCACTCCTTGATAAAACTACCGGTGAAGATATTACTGATGTGGTTTTGCAAGATACTTCATTTACTTTTCTGTTGATTTCTCCGAAGCTTGAGAAAGCAGTCGATGCGCATATTGACCAAATCAATAACATCTACGACTATTCTCAGGATAAAGGATACAAATTCTACTGCATGACCTCTTCGGTTAATTCGGAGATAGAAAACTGGATCAATGCAACCGGAGCGGAATATCCATTCACCCTTACTGATGAAACAGCACTGAAGACCATTATCCGGGCTAATCCGGGCATGGTACTGCTGAAAAATGGAACAGTAGTTGGAAAATGGAATTCAGGAGATATTCCGGATGAAAAAGCGATGTCGGAATATATCACGAAAGTCAATAACGGAACTGTCCTGAAAGAAACCGACCCGAATGTATCGATCATCTGGAAGGCCTTTATCGGTTACGGGTTGATACTGGCATTGCTGCTGGCATTTGAAAAAACAGTGATGGCTATGATTGATGCCGTTAAGCGTTTCTTTAGCTTCAAAAACAAGGCAAAAAAGAAAGAGGAAGTTGTGCATGATCCGCACGAGAATCCCGCAGACTATAAAGAATTAGATTCATAACATAAACACTAACATTTAATTTATTATGAGAAAAAAAATCGTTGCAGGAAACTGGAAGATGAACAAAACGCTTCAGGAAGGCGTAGAGTTGGCAAAAGAATTGAACGCTGCTTTGGCTGGTAAAACTATCAACTGTGATGTAGTTGTAGGTGTACCTGCTACTCACATCGCAAGCGTTGTTGCTTCTGTTGATTCAGTAGTAGGCGTTGCTGCTCAAAACTGTGCAGACAAAGCTTCTGGTGCTTACACCGGCGAAATTTCTGCTGCTATGGTAGCTTCTACCGGCGCTAAATATGTTATCCTGGGTCACTCTGAGCGTCGTGCTTACTATGGCGAAACTTCAGAAATCCTGAAAGAAAAAACTTTGTTGGCTTTGGCTAACGGTTTGACTCCTATCTTCTGTATCGGTGAGGTTTTGGAAGAAAGAGAAGCTGGCAAACAAAACGAAGTGGTAAAAGCTCAAATCGAAGAGTCTTTGTTCAACCTTTCTGCTGAAGATTTCGGTAAAATCGTTTTGGCATACGAACCAGTTTGGGCTATCGGTACAGGTAAAACTGCTACTGCTGAGCAAGCTCAGGAAATCCATGCTTACATCCGTTCAGTAGTTGCTGCTAAATACGGTGCTGAAGTGGCTGACAACACTACAATCCTTTACGGTGGTAGCTGTAACGCTTCTAACGCGAAAGAATTGTTCGCTAACCCAGATGTTGACGGTGGTTTGATTGGAGGCGCTTCATTGGCGGTTGCTAACTTCCTGCCTATCATCGAAGCCTGGAATTAATAACTAGGATTATATATCTGAAACACGGTGTCCATACGTTGGCACCGTGTTTTCCTTTTTTTAAACAAAGCGTAGCAAGGTTGTGTTGTTTACATAAACTTATTTCAATGAGAAAGATTGTTTTTCTGCTTTTCATCGTGATGCAAGTGAGTGCGTTTGCCTTGAAAATGCAAAATGACTCTGTTCCAACCATCATCCAATCGCTGGAAGAGGATGAGATTGGAAAGGGAAAAGTGAAAATTTATCAGGATAGCCGGATATTGAATCTGATCGGTAAAAAGAAGACCGGTACGATTGCCAGAACCTCTTTTACGGTAGGAAAAGGCTTCAGGGTGCAGATTTATTCGGGAAACAATCAAAACGTCTCCAAACGCGAAGCATTTCAGCGGGAGGCAACCATCAAACGGGATTTCTCAGATATCGAAACCTATATCACATTCAAATCACCGTTCTGGCGTTTACGCGTAGGAAATTTCCGTTCTTACGAAGAGGCGTATGAAACCATGCGCAAGATTAAAGAGGCTTATCCTCATTTTGGCAAAGAGACTTACATAGTAAAAGACGATATCAAGATCTATCATTAATCTTGTCGGACTTTTTATCCTCATATTTCATCAAAACAAATAACCATCGAAATGGACATTCCTCAAAACAGATATCCGGTTGACGAAAAGAAGACCGAAGAATTAGCAAAATGTTACAGCCGCATTATTGAACTTTTAGGTGAAGATGTCGAACGTGAAGGCCTTCTCAAAACTCCAAGCCGCGTGGCCAAAGCCATGCAGTTTCTGACTCAGGGATACCATATCGATCCACAGAGCGTGATTAAAAGTGCCATGTTCCGTGAAGATTACCGTCAGATGGTGATTGTCAAGGATATTGATTTCTATTCGATGTGTGAGCACCATATGTTGCCATTCTTTGGTAAGGCTCATGTTGCTTACATACCTAACCATTATATCACGGGGTTAAGCAAAGTGGCGCGCGTTGTCGATATCTTTTCACGTCGCCTGCAAATCCAGGAGCGTCTGACCACCCAGATTAAGAACTGCATTCAGGATACGTTGAATCCGCTTGGTGTGATGGTTGTTATTGAAGCCCAGCACATGTGTATGCAGATGCGTGGCGTAGAAAAGCAACACTCAATTACTACAACCTCAGATTTTACAGGAATATTTAATCAGGCAAAAACAAGAGAAGAATTCATCTCCTTAATCAAAAATAAGTAACTGATCGATTTCAGAGCATTTGCTACTTGATTTCCAAGGGCTAATAAACGGGCATGATTGTATAAAGCAGTCATGCCCGTGCCGTTTAATTCCACCATTCTTATCAATAATATAACTCCTGACTGAAAATTAGAAAAGGTTTAAGCTGTATTGTCTTGGAAAAATTATACATTTGTGTTAACTGAAGAGACATACCTGAAAAAGTAGGTAATAAATTCATGACCCTTGCGCTTTTTGTAAATATTCTGGCGGTACTAAACCTATTCCTTGTAGCTTTTATTCTATTTGTGAAGTCAGGTAAATTCTTACCCAACCGTCTTTTATCGCTGATATTAATAATACCGGTGATGTATTATCTGCGCAATATTTTTGAAGTTTCCGGTTATTTTCATATCGAGCGATTCCTACTCTATCCCGCACAGGCTTTGGTTACCATTTATGCTCCATTTATTTATGCGTATGTAAGGATAGCAACAGGAGACTGGAGGTGGCGGCACCGTTTTTTATTTCCCATTTCGGTATTATTGATCATTTTCGATATTCTATTAAGTGTTCATTTTGTCTTCTTTATGAAACCGAATGAACAGATTGCCTGTATTCAAGGGATTGATAACGGCTGGAAGTCTTATGTTTATATTATATCTTCTGCATCTGTAGCAGTATTGCAGTTCTTCTATTTATTGGATGCTTTTTTGAAGAGCAAACAGATTGTATCAAACTGCAAACATGCTACTGATCAGGAAAGGCGCCGTTTGTTCTTTGTTTACCATTTTACACTATTGTTGTTTGGCCTTTTTCTCATTCAGCTTCCACTTTATCTTATTTTCAATCATAATATAGTTAATGGGCTGTATGTGCCATTCAAAGGGGTATTGATTTTTTGCTTTGTATTTTACAAGATGTTTCAGGAACCGGATATTTTTGTTCCAATAGAAGATAAACTACCTGAAACTATTCCGAATTGCATTGTTAAGGACAAAAAGGCATCTGATCTGTTAAATCCTCAAGTTGGGGTCTCCCCTGAAGTATTAGATGCTGTCTACGTTGAACTACAGCGAATTATGATAGATGAGAAGCTTTTTCTTGATCCCGATATCTCATTAAGCAGTCTCGCGGATAGATTGAAAGTTTGTACCCATAAATTATCCTTGTCGATTAATGCAAGATCTGGAAAAAACTTTTTCAATTACGTAAATAGCTTTAGAATAGAAGAAGCTAAACGCCTTCTGGCAGAGTCTGATAAGAAGTCTTTTAGCATCGAGGATATTGCTTTTATGTCTGGATTTAATAGCAGGGCCGCTTTTTATGGTGCATTTAAGAGGCAATTAAACCAGACTCCAACAGAATATATTACTCAACTCAGTAAAAATACAGAAACTGATAAAATATGAATATCGTTCTATTAATCAATGAATTCACGATCGTTAACCTGACCATCCTGGGGATAATCCTTATACTGAAGCGTCCTTTGGGTATTCAGAATATGGTGTTGTCACTACTCGTTTTTATACCAGCAGTGGCAATTTTGTTTAATACCCTGCTTTACTACGACCTTGTGGGAAAGTTCCCTATAGCCCTGATTCTTACTTTTAGCCTGAATATGCTTTGGTCACCGGCTTTTTATCTTTATGTTTTGTTGATGACCGGAGTAATGTATAAGCCTCAGCAGAAAGATGCTATTCATCTTATACCGTTAATGATCAGCCTAATGGTGATTACACCTATGCTTTTCCTCCCGAAAGATGAATTCTTGTTTGTAATTGAGAACTCGAAGAGAATATTGCCATGGCAGTTTAATCTGGTAAATCTTATGCTTGCCCTGCAATGTGTGGTATATGTAACTCTTTCGTATATAAAACTGAAGAAATACAATCTTGAGGTGAAGAATCTTTTTTCGGATATACAGAAAATTTCTGTCTTTTGGTTACAGGGACTGATTACAATTGCCCTCGTTCTGTTTGTGACAATATTTCCTCCTATTATTTATTTTCAAAAGCTGGATTATTTCCTCTTTTTTCTACCGATAGGATTGAATTGCATTTATCTTTTTCTTGTATTTAAAACCCTGTCTTCCCCCATTTTATTTACTCCAAAAGTTCGGGAAGTCTTAAGTCTCAAAAATGAGATTGACGATAAATTGAAAAATAACGGAAGAAGTTTGAGTACAAAAGCGCCGGATCCTCAGTTATCCAACATAGCGGAAAGATTGCTATGTTTCTTCGAAGTGCATAAGCCATATCTTAATCCTGAACTAAATATTAAACTACTTTCCGAACAAACCGGAATTTTGATTCACCCCATGAGTGCTGCGCTAAATCAACAAATCGGTATGAATTTCTATGATTTTGTCAATTCATACAGGATTAAATATGCGATTGATTTAATGAACGAACAGAACGTTGAGAAATACAAGATTGATTTCCTTATTCAGGAATCCGGATTTAAATCACGCTCTGTATTTTATTCTGCATTTAAAAAAGAAACCGGTTGTACCCCTTCAGAATTCAGACAGGTTAATCTAAATAAGAACGTATAGGGTGTTCTATTTTTGTCCGAATTGATAAAGTTGGACACGGGTGGTATTTATAAATTGAAAGATTACACTTGTTTTTCTTAACAGTCTTTTTGTGTCTATTTTGTTGATATATAGTGATATATATTGATGTTTAATCGGCTGATTTTGCTATTGTATACTTTTGGGTAGGTTGGATTCGTGGTTTTGTTAATGAGGTCTGGCACTTTTTCTGATTACTCTAATCAGAATTGCGTTTGTCTAAATCATAAACACAATCTTGTCCGAATAAAAGAAGCTGGACAGAATTCAGTAGAATTACAACTTACTTTGCACTAAAGAAATAAATAGCACACTCAATGTTATAAATCACAAGGTCTTTTCTTAATAATATGTTGATCAATTTGAGAAGGGTTTAATTGATCTTCAGACTATAATTAAAAGGGTTAACGGAAGTCGTTGTTCGTGAGAATAGCGACTTCTTTTTTTTCATACTAATATATCTTATCTTTACAACGTGAACTAGTTTTTCAATTTATAATCTTATAATGATGCTATTATGAAAACCAGATTGTTCCTCTTGTTACTTTTCCCCTCATTATTGTTCTTTTCTCTGCGTGTTAATGCCCAGGATGATATTACGAATATATTTAAAGCCGGAGGTGATGTTTCGAAGCTGTTGGATGGTTATATGGCGCCGGCCGGAACTGCTTTTGCCACCGGCTTAGGTTCTAACTGGTATAATACTGCAGCTACTCATAAAACATTGGGATTTGACCTTACTGCGAGTGTGGGTATTATACAGACGCCTTCATCTGCACAGACTTTTTCTTTTTCAAATCTTGAATATCTGACTCCAACTAGTGGAACGATGCCAACGTTTGTAGGTAAAGAGAAAAATGGCCAAACATTTAGATCAACTCAAACCATTAATGGTAGGCCTGTTGTAACATTAAACACACCGGGCGGAGTATCTAATATTCTACCGGCAGTAAACCTTCAATTTACTATTGGGTTGCCCAAGGGCAACGATGTTTCTTTCCGATATACTCCTGAGTTGAATTATAATGGATTTAGCGGAAAGCTTTGGGGGGCAGGACTGAAGCATGATGTAAAACAATGGATTCCCGGAGTAAAACTTCTGCCATTTGATGCGTCAGTGATGGTCGGATATACCAAGTTAGACCTGAATTACAAATTTCCGGAATCTGCCGTCATAACTCCAGAGAAACTGGTTGATGACCCTGCATATCTGGCTGATGGGGTAAGAGATGATTTGGGGTATAGCAGGCAGGGTTTTGGAATTTCCGCAAGTGCCTTAATGGCCAATCTTATAATTTCAAAGAAGTTAATGTTTTTCACCCCTTACATAGGTATGGGTATTACCAAGACGGACTATAAGATTTCCCTGAATGGAGTTTATCCAATTTACAAAGGACTTAATTCTTCAAACAAAGTAGAATGGGAGAACCGGGATAATCCATTTAATCTGACTAAACAGGAAACGATGCCCGGATTGACAGCCGGTTTCCGGTTGAAAATGTTGGCTGTGTTAGCTATTAATGCGCAATATACCTTGCAAAAGTATTCTGTCGCTAGTGTTGGTATTGGAATAAACTTCAGATAAAGAAGGATTGAGTATATCGAAAAATGCAGGATCCCGATAGCCGGAAATCCTGCATTTTTTGTTACAGAATATCAATCTCCTCCAGCCACATTCGTGAAGAGGCATCGCTCGGCATACGCCAGTCACCGCGAGGAGATAGGTTGATAGAACCGACCTTAGGCCCATCTGGCAGACAAGAGCGTTTAAATTGTTGATTGAAGAATCGTCTGAAAAAGGTTTTGAGCCATTTTAGTATGATCTCATCAGTATATTTTCCACCAAATGAATATTTTGCCAGATAGTAAATCTTTGATGGCCGGAAGCCGAAACGAACGGTATAATACAAGAAGAAATCATGCAGCTCATAAGGTCCTACCAAATCCTCCGTTTTTTGAGCTATTTCGCCCTTTTCATCTGTAGGTAATAGTTCCGGGCTAACAGGGGTATCCAGAATGTCGTAAAGCGTATTCTGGGCATAAGATTGTACCTGCGAATCTGCGACATATTTAACCAGGTAACGAACCAATGTTTTGGGGATTCCGGCATTTACCCCATACATTGACATGTGGTCGCCGTTGTATGTCGCCCAACCCAAAGCCAGTTCAGATAAATCACCGGTACCAAGTACCATGCCGTTGTGCTTATTGGCAATGTTCATCAGAATTTGAGTGCGTTCGCGAGCCTGTGTATTTTCATAAGTTACATCGTGGATATCAGCAGAGTGTCCGATATCCTGAAAGTGTTGTTCACAGGCCGGTTTGATATTTATCTCTTTCAGCGTAACTCCTAAAGTCTTAATTAAATGAACGGCATTGTTGTAGGTTCGACCAGTTGTTCCAAAACCGGGCATTGTGATTCCAAGTATATTTTCGCGGGGAATATTCAGTTTGTCAAAAGTCTTAACACAAACCAATAGGGCCAAAGTTGAATCCAATCCACCAGAGATACCAATTACCACTGTCTTACATCCGGTATGAACCAATCGCGTAGCTAACCCACTCACCTGAATATTGAATATTTCTCCGCAGCGCTCGTCCAGTTCCTTGCCAACCGGAATAAATGGGAAAGGGGAGATATTTCTGGTCAAACTAAAGGTAAAATGGTGGAGAGAATCACACTCTACGATACGATAATCGGGTGAGTCAATCTGACGCTTACCTAACTGAAAAGCGCTGTTTTTCTGCCGGTCGTTTGATAGTTTTTCTATATCTATTTCGCTGATGACAAGCTGCTCGTCAAAAGAAAAGCGTTTGGAAGAGGCAATCATGGAGCCATTCTCTGCAATAAGAGCGTTTCCGGCAAAGACCAGGTCGGTGGTCGATTCGCCAAAACCACTTGAAGCATAGACATATCCGGCAATACAACGTGCCGATTGCTGGGTTACCAAAGATTTCAGATAATCGTGTTTGCCAATATTTTCATCACTGGCAGAGAGGTTAAATATCAGTTGGGCGCCATTTACAGCATGTCGGCTACTTGGTGGGACTGCTACCCAAAGGTCTTCACAAAGCTCAATACCGAAAGTTGTATTCTGGTATTTCAGCAAAACGTCAGTTCCAAAAGGTACCTTCTGTCCGCAAAGGATGACCTCTTTGGCATCCGTATCAAGAGCAGATGCAAACCACCGTTTTTCGTAGAACTCGTTGTAGTTTGGCAGGTAGGTTTTCGGAATTACCGCCAGTATTTTCCCATTCTGAAAAACAACGGCAGAGTTGAAAAGCTGGTTTCCAAGCTTTACAGGCAGGCCAATAATCCCGACCGTGCTGATTGCCACATTTTCTTTCAGAAGTTTGTCCAGCTCTTTCTCAGCCTCTTCTACAAGAAGCTGCTGATGAAACAGGTCTCCGCATGTGTATGCAGTCAGGCTGAGTTCGGGAAAGCAGACGATTTCGACCTGTTGTTCAAAAGCATCTTTCAATAAACGGTCAATTGCTTCCTGGTTAAGACGGCAATCGGCTACTTTTACAGCGGGAATTGCTGCTGCTACTTTTATGAATCCGTATTTCATATGACCTTATTTATTTCTTATTGGGTTTTTAAGATGAAAAACTCATAAGAGTTTTACTCTTGGTTACAAACCTATTAGCATGCCTGTTTCATGAAGAAACCATATTTGTAAAACAAATCATTTGCCGGAATTAGGCTCAAAGAAAGTGTCTTTAGACAAAGGTAAAGATTCTGACAAGGAAATACAAGCAGTAATCTCTTTCCGCATTTTTCAATCCTCTTATTCGACTATTTTATTGTTAATAGATTTTGTGTCATTTCGGGAAATGGAATGAAGATTAGTAATCGGAAAAATATCAATCAAAAAAGGTCAATATCGTGTCTATTTCATAATAAAGTTGCTATATGCCAGTGTGTTGTATTATATTTGCATACAACCTTTATACCATGAAAAAAATAATTATTACACTTGCTATTGGCTTCGTGTTATTTCAGATCTCATTTGCCAAACCTTCATTCCTGAAAAGTAAATATCTGATTGCCTGTCTTGCAAATGGCTCCACCGGAACTGTAAGTCCGGGTAATGCAACCTATCCGTTAGTTTTCTATCCCGATCAGGATAGTGAGACTGCTAATGACAGTAGTTATTGGGCCATCAAAGATTTGGGAAATGGGAAGTACGCTTTTCAGAACAAAGAGACTTTAAAATACATCAAATACAATTCGGCATTAGTAGATCGCACAGCACTTGTGCTTGTTGATGAATTGCAGAGTGATGAGTCCACCTCATTTACCCTGGAGCTTAAAGTGGTTAACAATCTGAACTATTATGTCATCCGGTCAGTAAGTAATCCTCTGAAAATATGGAACAAAAGAGCGACAAGTTATGGCGGATTATATCCGGTTGGAACTTATTCTGTAACTGGAGGAGACCTGGAGTACTTTTTATTTTACGATAAGGATGGGGATCCGGTTCAGGATGATGCGGTTACCTCTGTAACGATGCCTACAGCCAAACCGAATCTGGGGGCGTTTAACACTTTGCTCGATACCTTGTCACTTAACGGGAAAGTGCCGGTGGTGGATACGTCCAATAAGCGGTTTTATATTTCCGTAACGGAGAGTCAATTGGGGACCAATGTAACAATGCCTGTTTATTATAAAGTCAAGAATGCCGGAGATTTGCTTTATCTCAATGGCACAGCGGTCGAAAGCGGTGCCAGTTACACCTTTAACTCATTAACCGGTGCATCTTATGCTTCAATCCAGATTCGCAACGGTAGTACGACTAAAGCCTTTGGTGCTATATTTTTCAGTAGTTTGCCATTGGTGCAACTATATTCGGATGCAACTTTGACGGCAACATATACATTGGGACGGATTGTTGTTACCGAGCCGGATAAACCCGTACCGTCTGAAACATTACTCTCTAATCTTAAAACCCGGGGAGCCTATGCCTCGATGCTCGATAAAAAAGCTTTTTCTATTAAGTTGAAAGCGAGGGACGGATTAACCTCTCTTGACCGGTCATTCTTTGGTCTGCGTAGTGATAATAACTGGATACTCGATGCAATGGGGATTGATTTAGCCCGAATGAGAAATCGGGTGACGACCGATTTATGGAATGAATATGCCGTTAAGCCCTATTATTCAGCCCAGGAACCTACAATGGTTAACGGAACCCGGGGGCATTATGTAGAGGTCTTTGTCAATGACTCTTACAACGGGCTCTATTGCATGACCGAAAAGATTGACCGTAAGCAGCTTAAGCTGAAGAAGGTAAAAGTTGCTACTTCTACTACAGCTGCCATCCAGCATGGCGCTTTGTATAAGGCGGATGATTGGAGCTTTGAGTCAGTGATGGGAAATCCCTTATATCTACCCGGAACTAACGGAATCGTATCATCTTATAATAATACTTCCGAAACCTGGTGCAGATATGCTGTTAAGTATCCGGATCTGGGAGATGCGGAGCCGATAGAATGGAAACCTCTGCATGATGCCGTTTATTTTACCTCCAATTCGACCCCGAATAGCACATTTAGTGCCAATGTGGCCAATTATTTTGATATTCCGGTGGTGAGAGATTATTACCTTTTGCTGGATTTGATACTTGCCGCGGATAATCATGGGAAAAATCTATTCTTTTCTATATATGATCAGGCGGTGTCAAACAAGTTGAGTATCACTCCCTGGGATCTCGATGCGACCTGGGGACGTCGTTGGGACGGATCTTCAAACGTGACATTCCCTAATCAATCGTGGGATGCTTATGTAGCAGCAAAAGAGTTTGGTAACAGCAATCTCTTTATCCGCTTGAAACAACTGAATGCAGCGGGTTTCAATGATTTGCTGAAAGCAAGGTACAAAGAGTTGCGGGGTGGTTATTTTAGTTATTCAAGCCTGATGGGCCGATTCCAGAATTATCAGACGATGCTCAAAAACAGTGGGGCAATGTACCGTGAGATTAACCGCTGGTACGGCAATCGTGTTGCTCCGGATGATAATTTCGACCTGAGCTATTTGTCATCCTGGATTAGCGCGCGGCTTGCTTATCTTGACAAACAATATCTGGGAGGTCCCTATCTGGCTGTTAATGAAACATCAGTTCCTGAAATACATATTTCGCCAAATCCTGTAAGAGATTTGTTGACGATAAGTAATATTTCTTCTGATATCCGGGTGGATATCTATTCCGTCCAGGGTAATCTGGTATATAGCGCAGTGTCAGATGGTGAACACCTGACAGTTGATATGAGTAAATATCCTTCAGGCATCTATTTGATAAAAGTTGCGGATAAAGTTGAGAAGGTGATAAAACAGTAAACAAATGAGCATTCCGGTCTGTTTGGGTGTTCTATTATCAGATTAAAATTACCATAAATGATAAACGAACAACTGATCCGACCCAATAGCATTGTCGTTGTTGGAGGTTCCAATAATATCCGAAAACCCGGGGGAAATCTTCTGCATAATTTGATTAAAGGCAAATTTGCCGGGAAGTTATATGTTGTAAATCCCCGGGAGGAGATCGTCCAGGGTGTTAAATCATATCACTCAGTCGATGATATTCCGGCTACAGAACTGGCTGTGCTGGCTATTCCGGCGGCTTTTTGTGTGGATACCGTAAAAGTCCTGGCAGCAGAAAAAGGAGTGAAGGCCTTTATCATCATCTCTGCCGGATTTGGCGAACAGACCCACGAAGGCGCCATTGCCGAAGAACGCATCATTGATATTGCCAATGAGTACGGTGCATCGGTGATTGGGCCCAATTGCATTGGTTTGGTAAATAGTTACCACCACAGCGTTTTTACCTCTCCGGTTCCCGAATTGCATCTCGATGGCGTTGATCTGATTTCCAGTTCAGGGGGGACGGCTTTGTTTGTTATGGAAGCCGCTATGCTGAAAGGCCTGCGTTTTAATTCCCTTTGGTCGGTAGGAAATGCCCGACAAATTGGCGTGGAAGACGTATTGGCCTATATGGACCGGCATTTTAATCCGGAAACAGACTCCAAAATCAAACTCATCTACGTCGAATTTATCAAAGACCCCGACCGTCTTCTTTACCACGCTTCCTCCCTAATAGAAAAAGGCTGCAAGATAGCCGCTATAAAATCCGGTACGACCGAATCAGGTAGCCGTGCTGCCTCCTCGCACACCGGGGCCATTGCCAGTAGTGATTCGGCAGTAGAGGCATTATTCCGCAAAGCGGGAATTGTCCGTTGTTACAGCCGTGAGGAGCTGGCAACTGTGGCCGGAGCGTTTTACTTAAAGGAAATGCAGGGAAAAAACTTTGCGATTGTTACCCATGCCGGAGGACCTGCCGTTATTCTTTCCGATGCTTTATCCAAAGGGGGGCTGATGGTTCCTCCGTTAAATGAAGATGTTGCAGCCGAATTGCGGGCCAAACTTCTACCCGGAGCAGCAACCTCCAACCCGATAGATATCCTGGGAACCGGCACAGCCAACGATCTGGAAATTGCCATTGATTATTGCGAAAACCGGTTTGATGAAGCCAATGCCATCGCTGTCATCTTCGGTAGTACGGGGCTTGGGAAAATCTCCGACGCCCTGGAGGTCATTCACCGGAAAATGGAGAGCTGCCGGAAACCTATTTTCCCAATCCTACCTTCCATTATCAATGCCTCGGAGGAGGTAAATGCCTTTATCCAAAAAGGACATGTCAACTTTTCGGATGAAGTGGAGCTGGCTACTGCTGTCTCGCGCATTATCAATACCCCCAAACCGGCCTGCAATATCGTGGACAGTGCGGGTGTTGATGTGCACAGAATCCGCCAGATTATAGATAATACGGATGAAACCGGCTACCTGAAACCTGAAACAGTGCAGGCGCTCTTCGCTGCAGCAGGGATAGAAATGGTGAGGGAAGTGGTTACTGCCGATAAAAAGGAGATTTTGGAAAATGCTCCTCAAATTGGATTCCCGTTGGTTGCGAAAGTAGTCGGTCCGGTACACAAATCGGATATCGGCGGTGTAGTGCTGAATATCAAATCGGAGCAACACCTGAGTCTCGAGTTTGACCGGTTGATGAAGCTGCCCGATGCACAGGCAGTGATGATACAGCCGATGCTCAAAGGGCAGGAGTTATTCGTAGGAGGAAAATACGAAGAACGTTTCGGGCACGTCGTCTTGTGCGGACTGGGAGGCATTTTTGTGGAAGTGCTCCAGGATGTGGCTTCCGGACTCGCCCCGTTGAGCATGAATGAAGCTATGTCGATGATCCGTTCTCTTCGTGCCTACAAGATTATCAAAGGCACCCGGGGCCAGCAAGGTATCGACCGCCAGAAGTTTGCCGAAGTGATTGTCCGGCTCTCAATTCTCCTGCGTTATGCCAATGAAATCAAGGAGATGGATATTAATCCGCTGCTGGCTACCGATAAAGGGATTGTGGCGGTAGATGCTCGGGTGAGGTTGGAGAAGTAAGATAAGCATAAAACAAAAGCACGATTCAATCCAGAACCGTGCTTTTGTTATATATGAGGAAAATGGATTACGCTTTCAGCGCTTCCATGATCAATGCAGTGATCTCTTCTGCCAATTCCGGATTATCACGAAGGGTATTTTTTGCAGCTTCACGACCCTGACCGAGCTTGGTATCACCGTAGCTAAACCATGAACCGCTTTTCTTCACAACACCTTTATCCACACCGAGGTCAACGATTTCGCCCAGACGGGAAATTCCTTCACCGTACATGATGTCGAATTCCGCTTTCTTGAAAGGAGGCGCCACTTTATTTTTCACCACTTTCACGCGGGTTTGGTTACCCAATACCTCTTCACCGTCCTTGATTTGGCCGAGACGACGGATATCGAGACGAACCGAAGCGTAGAATTTCAACGCGTTACCACCGGTAGTCGTTTCAGGGTTACCGAACATTACCCCGATTTTATCACGCAACTGGTTGATGAAGATACAGGTCGTGTTTGTTTTGTTGATGGCAGAGGTCAGTTTGCGCAACGCCTGAGACATCAAACGTGCCTGAAGACCCATTTTAGAATCACCCATTTCTCCTTCGATTTCCGCTTTCGGAGTCAAAGCAGCAACCGAGTCAATTACCACGATATCTACCGCAGAAGAACGAATCAATTGCTCGGCAATCTCAAGCGCCTGCTCACCGTGGTCTGGCTGAGAAATCCAGAGGTTTTCAATATCCACACCCAACTTTTCTGCATAGAAACGGTCGAATGCGTGCTCCGCGTCAATGATGGCAGCAATACCACCTGCTTTCTGAGCCTCTGCAATTGCGTGAATCGCTAAGGTCGTTTTACCCGACGATTCCGGACCGTAGATTTCGATGACACGACCGCGTGGGAAACCGCCTACACCGAGTGCAGCATCCAGTCCGATAGAGCCGGTAGGGATTACAGCCACCTCTTCGATGGTATCGTCGCTCATCTTCATGATGGAGCCTTTACCGAAGCTTTTCTCGATTTTGTCCATCGCTGCCTGCAGGGCTTTCAGCTTCTCTGCTGCCGGAGCCGGCCTTGTCGTTTCAAATAAGTCTTTTGACATGATTATAATGTATTTAATTTGATTTACTGATAAATAGCCCTTGATTCAGGGGCTGATTTCCCGGAGAATATTCTCCAAAGATAGAAGAATATCTTCAAAATCCGGGTTAATCCGGTATGTTTTTGAATCAAAAAAAGAGGGGTTAAAAGTGCTTTACCTTTAACCCCTCAATGTCTCAACCATTTAATATCTGCGAGGCATGTTCTTTCGTATTTACCTCTTTTGGTGAAATGATTCGCTCGATAATTCCGTTTTCGTCAATGATAAACGTGGTACGAAGCATGCCCATGTAGGTCTTTCCATAGTTCATCTTTTCACCCCAGGTTCCGAACTGCTCACTGAGCGTTTTCTCTGTATCGGCAATCAACTGGAAAGGAAGGTTTTGTTTTGAGATAAAGCCCTGATGCGATTTTTCACTGTCGGTACTTACGCCCAACACTTCGTATCCTGCCGCTTTCAGGTCAGTATAATTGTCACGCAGACTGCATGCCTGAGCGGTACACCCCGGCGTATTGTCTTTCGGGTAAAAATAGAGCGCCAGCTTTTTTCCGGCAAAGTCACTCAGTTTTATTTCAGTTCCGTCCTGATTCACGCCTAGAATTTCGGGGGCTTTATCTCCTACTTGTAGTGCCATAATGTTTGGATTATTAGTTATTTCTCAAAATAACAGCTCGGGGAAATGATTGTTCAATCGATGTCAGAAGCAACTCTTGTAAACCGACAGAATTTCACGGGCGTGTTGTTGGGGATCAAAGCGTTTTACGTACTCTTTTCCCTTAGAAATCATCTGTTCACGTAAAGCGTCATCGGATAAGATGCGGTCAAAAGCCTCCGCCAGTTCATGTTCATTATGCGGATTTACATAAATGGAATCAGGGCCGCCTGCCTCTTCCAGACAAGAACCTGTAGCCGCGACCACCGGTAAGCCCCCATGAATGGCTTCGATAATGGGAATGCCAAAACCCTCGTAAAGCGAAGGATAAACAAATATTTTCCCTAACTGATAAAAGGCCGGCAAATCGGCAAAAGGAACGTTGTGAATCAGCTTCACCCGGTTCTGAAGTCCATTTTCAGCGATATATTTTTCCACTAAAGCGGTATAAGCTGTTCTTTTCCCGACAGCAATCAACGGAATGTCCTGTTTAGTCTGCTTCAATGCTTTTACGGCCAGAAGCAGATTCTTCCGTTCTTCGATACTGCCGACATAAAGAATAAATTCTGCCGGAAGGTTATATTTTTGACGAACGGAATTCAAAACCTCCTGTTCGACAGGTTGGGTAAATACCGGATCACATCCCTGATACACCACTTCAATCTTATCAGCGGGAGTTCCGTAAAGTTCAATGATGTCCTGTTTCGTCCGTTCGCTGACGGCAATCACTTTATCCGCCACTTTACAGGCGTAGCGAAATTTCAGGTTATAGATAAACCGGTCAATCGGTTTATAGAAACGGGGATAGCGCAGGAAAATCAGGTCGTGAATGGTCACTACCGATTTTACGCCCGAATGTTGGATACCGATGGGAAGTTCGTTGCTCAATCCATGAAAAAGCTCCACGCCGTCACGTTGCATCTGTTTAATGATTCCCTTTGTACGCCATGCTGCTGAGAGTTTTTTCCCGAAGGTAGAATCCGGATCGCGACGAATCACCTGCTTTTTTTGTAACAGAGATTCAAGAAACGGAGCTTTCTTTGCCGAAGGTACGTAAAGCAAATGCTGCTCTTCGGGGAGAAGATCAGACATAATATCAATCACATACCGGCTGTAGTTACCCAGTCCGGTACGATTGAAGGCAGCTCTTTTGGCGTCGTATCCAATGATCATATGTAAGGGAATGAGGGAATGATTGATTGAGGGAATGAATGACGTAAAAGCTCTAGTATTTATTATAAGAAATCACCTCATCCGCACTCTTACGCTGTTTCTCTCGCAAAGGTTGAGTAGAGTATCCGAGGATAATATCCAGTAGAATGCGTTTCGAAGAAGGAATGCCCAATAACGGTCGTAGTTTCTTCTCATCAAACCAGCCGATAATGCAGCTTCCGATTCCCTCCGCTTTGGCAGCCAGACAAATGTGTGCCGCCGCAATACCGACGTCGATCTGCGGAAATTCTTTCTTCTTGACCAGACTACCGATTGTCGAGGTGAAATTGGCTCTTTCCTCTACAATCAGAATATGCACCGGAGCTTGCTTGGTAAAGTGATTCATCCCGAGCACACGATTGGAGGTGCTGTCGGCCACCTTATTCTTCAATTCCGGGTCATTCACCACGATAAATTTCCACGGTTGTGCGTTGCAGGCCGATGGGGCAAGGCGTCCGGCTTCCAGGATTCGCTCCAGTTTTTCCAGCTCAATCGGACGGGAAATATCAAAAGCACGGTCACTTTGCCGGGATCGGATCAGGTCGAGAAGATTCATATACCAAAATTTTCGGTAAAGATAGAATTATCCCCTCAAGCGTCTTGTAAAAATCAATTGAAAAGAGCAGACTTATTTCTCAAGAAACATAGCTTCGCAATCTTTCAGGCATTTGAAAGGAATTTTCTTATTTTGAAAAAAAGAGATAAGATCATCAAGGCGTTTTAAAAGAGCATCACCGGAATTCATCTTAACAAAAAAGGGCAACCTAAGTTTGTCTTTGTCCAATGCAATAAACTCCCAGGGATGAAAATAAAGGTTTAGGTAACCATCCTTCTTTAATGCCCAACCTGACAATAGCTTGTATAATGGCATCGGAAAGTTGTGAAGTGACAACCAGAAAAGTGGTATCCGGAAGAGTGGGGACACGGATGCCGGAATCTGGCAGATACCTTCTTCTTTGAATATTCTTCTGGGAGAGCCGAGGTTGTTATATTTTCCCGGTAAACAAGTGGGGTTTAATGAAGAATTGTATTTGAAACCACAGTCCAGAAGCTCCTGATTATCGACAGGCATCATGTTGGGCATGCGGAAACCCACCACTTCTTGTCCGATCAGTTCTTCCAAAACTTCTTTTGACCGTTTTTTATCGCCGGGATTAAACAAGTTATGATAATATCCGTGGGAGGCAACTTCATGTCCTTCATCCACCATTCGTTGGATTAGATTTTTGGCATGAAGGGCAAAGTTGGCCGTACAAAAGAAAGTCGCTTTTACTCCTTTTTGTTTCAGTAAATCAAGTATCAGGGTAGTTCCAGCTCTTGAGACACTCATTTGTTCTTCTAAAGTAAAATTCTGAGAGCAGGGGAAAAGATTGTCAAACTCTTCGATATCAAAACTAAGAAATATCATCGGTTACAGTTTCTGTTGAATATCCAAATTACTTGTCTTTATAATATATTGCGGGCGGCCTTTTACTTCTATAAATATTTTACCAATATATATACCTATAATCCCCAGGATGATCAACTGTAATCCTCCGAGAAAAACAATGGTACAAATTATGGAAGGCCAGCCTGAAACGGAAAACTTCATGATTAATGAAATAATCACATAGGGAATGTATAATAAAGAAACCAGTGAAAAGAAGAAACCGAGAAAAACCGCTAGATATAAGGGCTTCACACTAAAGGCTGTCATCCCTTTAATAGCCAGCTTCAACAAGGCTATTTTGGAGTATGCCGTATCTCCCGAGAAGCGTTCATCGGGCATATATTCGATCCCCTTCTGTTCGTATCCGACCCACTTCACCAAACCGCGCAGAAACAAGCCGCTCTCTTCGATTGAGATTAAGTTATCCACCACTTTCTTATCCATAAGTCTGAAGTCAGAAATGCCCTGCTCAAGTTGTACTTCTGAAAGCATATTAGCTAACTTGTAAAACCATTTTGAGTAGATCTTATGTGCAAATGACGTATGCGGATTCGCTTCTTTTCGATAAGCATAAACAATATCATTACCTTCTTCCCAATTCGCTATCATTTCAGGAATCAATAGCGGAGGGTGCTGCAAATCGGCATCCATCGTAATGACTGCTGCGGCGTCATGACAGGCATCCACACCGGCTTTCAGCGCTTCGTCTTTTCCGAAGTTACGGGAGAGCAGGATGTAAAAGACTTTTCTATGCTTTTCCGCCAATGCTTTTAGCGTGAAAGCTGTTCCATCCTTACTTCCGTCATCTACAAAAACATACCGGAATTCATATTTTGAATTCACCAATACCTCATCCAGCTTTTCGACCAGAGCCGGGATATTTTTCATTTCATTATAAGCCGGTACGACTATTGCTATTAATGGCTTCATTTGAAGGTATCCTTGTTGGAGTAACTATTAATTCGTAAACTATTCTCAACCATATCAAGACACAGGGAATTACCTGAAAAGCATATGGGAGAATATAGGTTCGGTATATGCTGTGTGGAAACAGAAATGAATTTCCAAAACTTGTAATCCACATAACAAGTATAAGCAATATCCAAACTATCTTGTCAAATGGACGGGGTTGAATTACAAACCATAAGGCAACGCCCACAATGGCGAAAATATATGTGTTAGGTTCGCTCCCAGTACTAAAGATTACAGTAAAAATCAGAACCAAAGCAAGTGTAAGAAGTTGAAAACGTTCTTCTTTGTATTTTCTGAACTGGACGTAAGGAATTGCCGAAATCAATAATCCGCCAAGCAATACTGGCAGGTTAGACCATTCATAATGTCCCGAAACTCTTTTGATCATGCCAAAGACCGAAACATTTTGCATTAGTGAGGTATTATTAATTCCATTTTTGGCAATCAAATCATGAAACCAGCAAACATATTGTTTGATAATGAAATCCGGTGAAGAGATTAACATGGGTAATGCAAAGAAGATAGCTCCCCAGATGAAACTCCATAAAATCAGCTTTGGCTTATGCTTTGAAAATAGGAAGAAGGCAAATCCTACGATACCATATAACTTTACAAATACTCCCAACATGATGACAAAGGCCGCCCAGACATCCTTTTCCTTTCGAATTAGAGTATAAGAATAAATGATTAATGCAACTGAGGCAATATTAAACTGGACATTAGTCAGCGATCCGATAAGAGAATTAAGACAAAGCCAAAAAATGACAATATGTTGCCAGGTTTTTAAATTCAGGTCTTTGATAGAGAAATACAATATGGAAGTTAATGCCAGCATCCACAATGGTGCTCCTATGTAATCCGGTAAAAGAGCAAAAGGAGCTATAATATAGCTGAATAAAGGTCCATAATGATTTAGATCCTTATAAAACTCCGGTCTGGGATTATAAAGCGGAAATTGCTGAATCATATTCCAGAAGACATATTTATATACCTGGTAATTATTGTGTAGTTTATGAGAAACTACTCTTATGATTGCCAGCGTTAAAGCTGATCCCAGCCATATATAAAGCAATGATTTGTATCTTGTAAAGAATGGCTTCTGAAAGAAATCCAATGTTTTTTGGAGAATTGTCTTTGAGGGCATTTCAGGTTATAATATTTTCAGGATTCTATATTGAATGTATTTTTGACTATCTACTTTAATCTTTTGATTCTCAAAAAGGAATTGCTAAAGAAAACCGGCAATAAAATCATCATTCCCCTTATATATCGTTCAACTAACTGACGTCATAAAATTCCGGTTATATATCATATAATGATACTATCGAAAATAACATCCCTATTTTAAGTTCATAGTAAATGGGGTTTCTGAAGAAACCTATGATTTTTAAAGTTCTGAATCTTCTTTGACAATCCCAATGCTCAAAAAAGCCGGACAAAACTACAAATATATTTCTCGCGAAAGAGAGTATGAAATGATTCACCCTACCAAAAGTGAGTGAAATTATTAACACACTTGTATTTAAACCTTTTTAGACTTAAGGCATCATCCCTTGATACCTTGGGTTGATTGTGAGAAAACAAACAATTCTTTTAGAATTGCCTGACACTTTCGTAAAGAATCAGACAGGACGAGTTCTCTTAATTATTGCCTTGAAAAGCCTTGTAAAATTAGACACTAATAAGGGTTTAGACTGTTAGGGAATCGCCATTTCCTGTTACGCAAAGGCCATTTTCTAACAAGAAATTGCCTTTTCTTAATAGGAAAAAGGCTTCTACTATTGGGAAATGTATTTCGACTTACAGGAAATGTCAATTTCCTAACGAGCAACGATCATTTTCTTACATGAAATGTTGATTTCCTAACAGAAAAAGGTCTTCAACTAAGAGGAGTTGTCAATTTCCTAACAGGAAATGTTCATTGACTTACTGGAAAAGACTGTTTCCTTTTAAGATATGAGGATTTCCTTTTAGGTGAAGGGTATTTCCAAACAGGAAGAGAGCTTATTAAAACAGGAAATTCGTTTTTACTTTAATTAGATAGGGATTTCCTTCAGGGAAATGAGGATTTCTTTAAAGGAAAAGAGCATTCTCTTACAGGAAATGGGCTTTGAATAACAAGAAAAAAGCCCTGACCGGAAGAGATCCAATCAGAGCCGTATTTATACAGTACAAAAAAATCAGGATGTGATCTTTATTTTACCAGCTTATAGTTTTTAAATCCACCAATGCGTTGTCCCTCCCCGAGAAGGTTGTTCTCGATAAAGTTGATGATGCGGTACTTCAGACCGAATTTCTTTTTCATATCAATACGGGGCCCATCGTAACGAAGATATTTCTCCCAGCTCATATTCTCTATGCGTTCTTTCATGATGGCCGGTTGTGAACCTTTATAGTGAGGCATATAGCTCATGTTGCCGTAATCATAAAACTCTTCTTTCTGTTCCACTGGAGCTCCAATATAAACTTCAAGTTGCTGAGCCTGTTTCTTTACCATACAGCGAGGGTCTCTTGCCCAACCGTAGTGAAACATATAAGCATCGAGCAATACACAGTTCAGTTTATAGGTCTCTTTTTCCTGGAAATAATCTTCCCTGTCAAAATTGGGAATCCGGCGAAATGATTGGGCATCGCGCCAGGAGTGAATTTCGAAATCTTTCCGTACAATACGGATTTCGCGCGGATAGGCAAAGTGACGGGCATCGATAAAATGCTTGTAGTCACCGTACATGTGCACATATTTAAAGAGGAAGCCGTCCACTCGTTTGTCATCCAGGTATTTCTCGCAGGCCTCGCGAATCACTGGAATCGCATCTTCGTGTAACACCTCATCGCCCTGAATGTAAAAACACCAGTCGCCGGTGCATGCCTCCATGGCCAAATCAGTTTCATGGGCGTAAATCATTCCGTTTTTATTGTATTTGGAGGTTTCCCAGTTACAACGAATGATTTTTATTTTGGGTGAATTGATGGATAGGATGAGCTGCTCGGTTTCATCGGAACTGTCTCCGAGGCGAATGACGAACTCATCGACCAGATCAAGTACCGATTTGATGGATTCTACTGCCGGGAAGTCAAACTGGATTGCATTTCGCAAAAAAGTAAATCCTGATATCTTCATATTATCCGTTTTTTCGAATGTGAGGTTTTATTAATTCAAAACATTTTTCAGTATCAAAGCCGCGGGCTTTGGCGTATTCTTCTGCCAGAAAGTGAAATGAATCATCCAGCATATAGAGTAGTTTAAAGTTTTCACAACCTTTCTCTATACCGACTTTACCGAATGCCATCCGGTTGATGTCGATGAGGCAGAATTCGGTTCCGTTGTCAGTCTGTTCAAACATGATATTGCCGCCCCCATAATCCAGATGGCGGATTCCTTTTTCATGCAGACGGGCTGTAAATTGAGCAAAGTCGCATAAAATATTTTCCCGGCCATTTAGCGGTGTCTCACGAAACTCGTTGAAGTCGCGGCTGTAGGGGCAATGCAGTGTAATGAGGTAGGAATCTGCCAGCAGGCCCCCTTGCTTAAACTCCATACAGGCGATGGGATCAGCCGTGCCAAAGCCATTTTGTTTCAACATCATGGCATATTCGTAAGAACGGCGAGCCTTACTTTTCCGGATGTACGAATAGGCAAACCGGTTAATCAGATGGGGAACCTTGAATTTCTTCACCACCACCTTTATACCGGCAACTTCTATCAGCCGGACCTCGTTCCTTACTTTATACAATACAGTTCCTTCCGTCCCGAAGGTTTGGGGAAGGGAGAGCACAAAGTCTTTCAGGAACTGATAGTCGGGATTTATTTCAAGAAACATATTTATTGGATCGTTCAAATTCAAATAATCAGGAAGTCAATTTTTTCGGTTTAGTCTTCTCCAGTAAATCACAAAATATAACCGGGCGAGAAACAGGTATTTAGAGAAATGCTTGTCGACAGATTTGATTACCGCGATATTATCTCTCAATCCGGCTTCCCGGTTGGTGTTTGAAATTCCGTTTGTGTCGTAAATAACAACGGGTAGCGGCATGTGTACAAAACGGCAATTGTTGAAAAAACATTCTTTGAAGAACTTCAGGTCAGCTGATAATTTATGCCTGATATCAAATGGAAATGTTTGGTGCAATATTCTTTTCGAGAAAGAGGCCTGGTGGCAAAAATACATCCTGTGCAGATTACAGGGCTCTTTTGCCGGTTTCAGTCTCAGGCTACCATCTGTGTTTTTAGTGAAAATATCTCCGTAAATAATATCCGGTTGGTTGTTGGCAGAAATATTCTCTGCAACAGCAGCCACGGTATTTTCATCCGAAAAAACATCCCCGCAATTGAGAAAGCAGATCCATTCCCCCGAGGCCATATCTACCCCTTTGTTCATGGCATCGTAAATACCGCGGTCTTTTCCCGATTTCCAGAGCGAAATTTGCTTTTCGTAGCGTTTGATTATGTCGATAGTTCCGTCTTTCGACTCGCCGTCCACGATGATGTATTCCAATGGATAAGTCTGATTGATTACACTTTTGATGGTTTTTTCAATCAGATCGGCCCCATTGTAAACAACCGTGATTACGGTGATTGACGGAGAGCTATTAGCGTTGCTCATTATGGTTTGTCTCTATATTTATTTGTGACTTAATCATTTTAGGATAAAAGCGATTCGTATAACCGGATGGTTTGACGTACGGTATTTTCCCACGAAAACAGTTTCAGTCTCTTTTTCCCTTTCTCAATCAGCTCTTTTTGCAAATTACTGTCAGTCACAACTTTTTCAATATTCTCGAAAATAGAATCCGGATCAGTCGGATTGAAGTAAAAGCCGGCTTCAGCAGCCACTTCCCTGAAGCAGGGATTTTCGCTCAAAATAACCGGAGTACCGCATGACCACGCTTCCAGTATCGGAATGCCGAATCCCTCGTTCAACGACGGAAACACAAATGCTTTGGCGTGACAATATAAATATGCGAGTAGATTGTCGTCAATTCCGGAGTAGCTTACCACCTTGCTGTCGATTCCTAATGATCTGAATAGTTCCTGCTCCTCTTGCGAAAAAGCCTTTTTCCCGGCACAAACAAGATGTAAAGAAGAGCGCTTCTTCAGTAGAGGCGCAACGCCGTTGATAAATCCGTTGAAATTTTTGTATCCATTCCGATTTCCGACGTACAATAAATATTCTTCGGGTAGGCCTTCCGGTTTTATCTTAATCAAATCCGCCTGCTCTGGAAAGAGAGATGAACCGTGGTAAATGACTTCAATCTTATCTCCCGGAATCCCGAAAAGTTCAATGATGTCATTCTTTGTGGCTTGTGAAACGGCAATTAATTTATCCGCTCTGTTGGCCAGTTCGAGTTTCTTCTTTCCAGCATCGATTGATTCCCTTTCGAGAATCAGGTCATGTATGGTGAAGACTACTTTACATTCTGCGGGAATATCACTTACCTGATAGTAATTGGGTGCGCTCGGATGAAAAAGGTCAAACGAATCTGAATTCTTTAGAGCCCTTTTGACTAGGTATCTGTTTAGCCAGGCAAATGATGCCGACGGGTCGTAAATGAATTTATTCCGGAATTGCGGGTCGTAACGCAGATAATCGTTTTTTATAAATTTACCGGCCATCTTTATTTCATGATGGCTGTTGTTGGTTATTCCTTTATAGAGTTCATAGTGATATCGGGCTATTCCTCCGGCCTTATAGCTCAAAAAAATATTCGAATCATATAATATTTTCATTTGCAAAATAACTTGTTGAATGGTTGTAAATCAATTTGTAACCGGAGTGTTTATCTGCCATTCCATCAGTTTGTTATTCTTCATGCTGACGGACTGAATATTGCTCTGAATCAGATTCTTTTCAGACTTGTCATGTTATTGGCAGAATTGCCCTGCAAAGATAAGCATTCGGGAATAATAACCACTACAACAGAAAAACAGCCAATACATCTGCTTGGGGAAGCTTTGTATTGGCTGTTCCGGATATTATAACGCTGATATTTACATCGCATCCACGTAATCAAAGGTCTCTTCACCGATGATGGTACGAAGCGTGTTCTTCAGCTGAATGAATTGCACGAAGAGGTCATGTTCGGGCTCTGCACCAATTTCTGTCATCGGGCTCTTGAAGTAGAAGGAAAGCCAGTTTTGAATGCCGGAGAATCCGCAACGTTGTGCCAGATCGGTAAACAGTACCAGGTCAAGGCAAAGCGGTGCTGCCAGGATAGAGTCACGGCAAAGGAAGTTCACCTTCAATTGCATCGGGTAGCCCATCCAGCCTACGATGTCGATATTATCCCAGCTCTCTTTGTTGTCTTTGCGCGGAGGATAATAGTTGATGCGTACTTTGTGGAAAATATCGTCATACAGTTCAGGATGAAGTTCCGGATCAAGGATATTGTCGATAACCGAAAGTTTGCTCTCCTCTTTTGTTTTGAAGTTGTCCGGATCGTCAAGCACTTCGCCGTCGCGGTTTCCAAGGATGTTGGTAGAGAACCATCCGTCAAGACCCAACATGCGGGTTTTAATCATGGGAGCAAGGACGGTTTTCATCATCGTCTGACCGGTTTTGAAGTCTTTTCCGCAAAGAGGCACTCCTTCCAGGGTGGCAAACTCCATCAATGCCGGAAAGTCAATAGTCAGGTTTGGTGCACCGTTGATAAATGGAACACCCTCTGCGATGGCAGCATAAGCGTAACAGATACTTGGAGCGATGTCGTGATTGTCGCTTTTGAGTGCCTTTTCGAGGTTGGAGAATGAAGAATGTGCAACTCCCGGTTGGGTGTATATTTCTGTACTGCCACACCAGATGATGACCAGACGGCTACAGTTGTTGTCTGCTTTAAATGTGCGAATATCTTTTCGAAGCGCTTCCACCATTTCCCAGCGGGTACCGGTCTTGGTATATGTACCATTCAGACGCTTGGCATAGTTGGAGTCGAAAGCTCCCTTCATCGGTTTGATAGCTTCCATTTCCGAACGGATTCCTTCAAGGTCTTTTTGTTGCAACACCTCTGCATGAAGGGCCGACTCATAGGCATTCTCAGGGAAGATATCCCATCCACCAAAAACGATATCATTTAAATCTGCTAAAGGAACTACCTCCTTAATTTTAGGGTTTGTAACGCCTTCGCTCTTTTTGAGTTTGATATGCGCCAGTTGGGTAATAGAACCGATCGGTTTGGCCAATCCTTTACGGGCAGCCAATGTTCCGGCAATAAAGGTAGATGCTACTGCACCACCTACACCAACGATCAAAACCCCCAGTTTCCCTTCGGCTTTTTCTATTTCTGTGATTTTCATAATGCAATTCTATTTTAGGTAATAATCGAGTTCATTGAAGTGGGTAATCACCGCGATACAGTTATCCACGGCGTTATCGTCAAGCATCGGTTTTTCATCCCAGCCGGTGCCGCGTAACCAGATGGTAGCGCAACCGATCTCCTGAGCCGGGAGAATATCATTGGTGTAAGAGTCCCCGATAACCACACATTCATCGTATTCCAGCTCCAGGTCATCCACGGCGATACGGAATATCTGCGGATCTGGTTTTCGATGATTTACATGTGCCGATTCGATGATTTTATCGAAATATTGGTAGAGATCGAAATCACGCAGTACCGATGAGAGGTTTCCGTAGAAGTTGGAAACGAGTGCCAGCTTGTATTTTTGCTTGAAGGCAGCCAGTGTTGCACGGGTAGAAGCTGTATGTTTTCTGGCAATCTGATAACAGCGCAGGGCGACTGCATTGGCCAACCGATCAGCTTCAACCGGGCAGATAAGGTACTTTTTTTCTAATAAGTAATCGGTTTGCAGATGGCATTTGATGCGAAGAACATCCAGGAAGTTGTGTTCAGGACAGATCAATGGTTTTTTGTCCAGGGTTCTCTCTCCATAGACATACGCTTCCCGGAATTGCGCTTTGGTGACCTGAATATCTTCTGCCAGATATTCATTCCACAATACTTCTGCCCAATGGTGTCCATTGGTGTCAAGAGTTCCTCCGTAATCAAACAACAGTGCTTTTATCATAACGGTGCAAATGTAGAGTTTCTAAAACTCTTCCCGAAGTATTTTAGCAGAAAAGTGCTTACAAATTGATTCATGGCGAATGACCATGTAAACCAACAGTGCATTCAGAACGGTTAATTCAAACACAAAATAAAGCCAGGGTTTTCCGATAAATAAGGAGATAAACAGGGCGATCACCCGCGTATTGAACGACAGGATATTGGTATATTTCATCAGCGGTTTGCTGGCTCCACGAAACTCTTCACGCAGTTTTACCGGTAATTCGTCGTTGTATTTTTCCTTCAACAAAGCCACAAACTTTTGCATGGAAGGGGCGAGTTTCTCCTGTCCGCGGGTATAGCCGATGTAGAAGTAGTGACCGAGTTTATCCACAAAGTCATCTCTCCAGGACATTGCATCGTATTTTTTCTGGATATCAGCACTTTGGTCAAACTCGCTTCCGTTTTTATTTTTCAGGAAAAAGAGGTGGAAGTTGCGGTAATAATCCGCCATCGAAGCCTGCTTCGAATGGAAATATCCGGTTCCGGCTGCCAATGCCCAAATCAGAATGGTTCCACCTTCCTGCTGGAAACGCAGGCATATTGCAATGTATATAGCTGCAAACCAAACATCTCCGCAGAATCCATCTAACCAGCGCCCCAACGGACTTTTGAGTCCGGTCATGCGTGCCAGTTGCCCGTCTGCGCTGTCAAACGAATTTGCCAGCATGAGCAAAAGCATGCCTATAATATTGGTCTTCAAATCAGGAAAATAAAACAACCATCCCGCAGCTGCTCCGATGAACATCGAGGCTATGGTAATTGAATTGGGGGTTATCCCCAACCGCTGAGCCAGCAAAGCCCAACGATACCCTATCGGACGGTAAAAGACCAAATCGAGCCACTCTTCGGTATCGGCTGATTTTAAGGTAGATTCTAATGTCGGTTTACTCATTGATTTATAAGATATATATGTCTTGCACGAATGGTCATTTAAATATAGTTCTGTATGCAGCCGTCGATAAACGCTTGTCGATGTCGTCGATAAGTACTTATCGATGCCTGTATAGTGCCCATGTTCCCGGTTGTCATTCCCTCGAAATTGTGAATAAGGATAATGCTGATAGGAATAACAATAGATTCATAGCTCTCCTTTAGCTCTCACCCGATAAAAACATTACTCTACCAGCGATTGCTTTAGCAGCGATTTCCCTACAAGGCTTAAAGCTCGGAAAATCATTGAAATCAATGATCCGTATTTTACCATCCGGAGCAATAATGGCATCACCTCCCCAAATATCGAGTTGGAGGACATGGGCTGCACTATGGCTGATTTTGGCAAACTCAGTCTCAGAGAAAGCATATTTACGCGGCTCGCCATTCACCTCCTCTTGCCCGAATTTGCTATGATTCATTTCATAGGGATAAAACCAGAAGAAGAACGGAGTTCCGCTTACCCCATAGAATTTGACTAAATCTCCTTCGAGGTGCTCGTTAACCACTATCTGCGTACTACCCCGTTTTGCAAATCCGGCCAACTTTTGATTAAAATCAGCTTCCGTCTCTACAAAACAGACATCATCTGCACTTATTGTGTGGGCATCGCAACGTTTGAGCCATAATTGGGGAAAAGGCGTAATTGGAGTAAGGGAATCGGTGGAAATGACCACCGTGCGGGGTTGAGGAATATCGGCTTTTGAGAATAATCCGGTCATGGGCAGCCGACCGCAGTTATCAATTGCCCGGGTGGAATTGATCACCCGGCAACCAGATTGTTCCAGCTCCTTCAATTTAAGTAAAGTGGAATGATGGCGTGCCATGTGGAAAATGATTTGTTCCCCATTGTCTGCGGTCAGGAATTCCTCTTCTTCATAGAGATTTACCTGAAATCCATTTATCCGCAGATTTTCCACGCAAAGCGCAAATATCGCCGCATCATTATCTACATGATTCGGTGAAAACTCCTTACGGCGTTTTATACCTGCAATAATTCTGTTCTCCATTTGACTCCTTTTACTACTTCGGATTCCCTATTACTCCTTATTTCCAAACGCTTCCGCCTTCTCAATATCCCCGGCATGGTCCACGTCGATGATTTTGGAAAATGGCATTGCTTTCAGGTGTAATCCGGCATGAACCAGTTCCCGCTGGAATTCGCGCATACGGAGTTTACCCGTCTCCATGCAATGCTCCAGTACTGTCAATGCCTTTGGGGTCAATCCATAAATGCCACCTGATATATATGTGCAATCCACATTCCGGTCATGAAATCCGGTGATGGTGAGTGATTCGTCTGTGCCGACGTAGAGCGGTTTTTCATCGTCGATAAAGTCCGTTACCGCCATTAGGCCGTCCAGCGTGTTATCTGATTCGAAGGCCCCGATATACTTTGCAAATTCATCTTCATGAAAAATAGTATCGACTGTGGTCAGGATAAATTTCCCGGAATGAAGATAAGGGGCCAGTGCAGCAAAGCTGTGCATGGAACCGGGTGTGCTTTTTACAACGCAATGCAATGGCACCGGAAGCTGCATTTGGGCAACAAACTCCTGCACCTCTTTCATCTCTTCGTTGATGATGAGGCTGATGGACTCGGCATGATTATTCCAAAAAATACGGATTAACCGTTCCAGCAATGTTTCTCCGTTGATTTTTACCAATGGTTTGGGGGATGTGATTCCTTCTTCTTTCAGGCGGGAACCTTCTCCCGCGGCGATAATGGCGTAATGCATGAATCTATTTCCTCCCGAAATCCGCAGGAATCTCTCCCCATACCTGGGTTTCCCACTTCATGATTTTTGTAGAATATGTATTGTTGGCAAGCCACTTCTCGGCACGCTCAATCAGGTCGAATATCGGACCGTTTTTCTCCGTGTGTTCCAGTTGGGTTTTACACTTCTTGTTGCGTACCCACGCAATGGCGCTGATGCTGTCAGAATAGATGGGCAGCGAACTGTTCTTTTGTTTGAGCAGGGCAAGACCGTGTACGATAGCCAGAAACTCACCGATGTTATTGGTCCCGTCTTCGTACGGGCCGATGCGGAACAGCTCCTGTCCGCTACGTACATATACACCGCGGTACTCCATCACTCCCGGATTTCCCAGGCAGGAGGCATCCACGGCAATGCTTTCTATGATGTAGTTGCCGGTGGGAGTTGCTGGCTTTTTAGTCTGGTTCTGGCGAATAGATTGGTAAAAGCCTGCTTCAAAAGCTTTTTCGGCTTCGTCACGGGTAGCAAAGGATTTGTATTTCGCCCCTTCGTAGCCATCCACCTGACTCTTGCATTCGGCCCAACTGTGGTAGATGCCCGGGTCGTGCCCTTCCCACACCACGTAATATTTTGTACCTTTACTGCTCATTTTCTCTGATTATATTTACAAAAATAGAGATATTTATCCGGCTGGAGGCAAAAAGAGCTAATTTTGCCGGACGCGGATGTATATCACAGAGAAAACAGAGAACAGCACAGAGGGCCACAGAGTAGATACTTTACATAACTCTGTGGTTCTCTGTGAAAAACTCCGTGGCTCTCTGTGATACCTAAAAAAGTAAGACAATGAAACGAATTTTCCTCATGGGATATATGGGTGCGGGTAAAACGACAGTGGGCAAGAAGCTGGCGCAGCGTCTGAACCTCTCTTTTACCGATCTCGACTGGTTTATCGAGCACCGTCACCACAAGACCATCAACCAGATTTTTGCCGATAGCGGTGAAGCAGGCTTTCGTAAAATTGAAAAAGAGGCGCTACACGAAGTGGGTGAATTTGAAGACGCATTGATTTCAGTCGGTGGTGGTACTCCCTGCTTTTTTGACAACATTGAGTTTATGGGAGAAAATGGCATTTCCATTTACCTGAAAGTGAGTCCGACAGTATTGTCAGAACGTCTTTGCCAGGCCAAGCAGTCACGCCCGTTACTCAAGGATAAGTCGGATGAAGAGATTCTTGCCTTTATCACGGATGCCCTCGCCAAAAGAGAGCCTTTCTACGAAAGAGCAACGCTGGTCTTTGACGCTTCAGAACTCAACACCCGCGAAGATATTGACCGCATTGTGGCGCAACTGGTTGATAAAATCGAGTCGATGGCAAACAATTGAGCGGAAAGCCTGTTATTGCATACAATGTAACTTACACCACACCTTGTCCTTATGATTGAACTACTTCAATACGATTTTTTCCAGAATGCTCTGATAGGCGGGATATTGGTCAGTATAGCTTGCGGAATTGTCGGGGCATACATCGTGGTTCGTCGTCTGGTTTTTATCAGCGGGGGGATTACGCACGCTTCATTCGGAGGAATCGGGTTGGGAGTATTTCTCGGGATGAATCCGGTCTTTACCGCTTGGTGTTTTGCTATTGCATCCGGCTTTGGGGTAGAATACTTATCTACCAAACATAAACTGAGGGAAGACTCTGCCATTGCAGTGCTTTGGGCTCTGGGAATGGCTCTGGGAATTCTTTTCCTATTTCTTACCCCTGGCTATACGGTGGGCATGAGCGAATTCCTGTTTGGTAATATACTGACGATTACAGGCAAAGACATTCTATTGTTTGCCGCTCTGGCTGTGGCTTTGATTCTTACCTTTGGGTTGCTTTACCGCTCCATTCTCTATACCGCATTTGATGCGGAATATGCCCGTATCCAGAAACTGCCAGTGAAATTCATCGAATATCTGATGATGTTTTTCATCTCTACCACCATTGTCTTTTCCATCCGTCTGGTGGGAATTGTTCTGCTGATGTCGCTGGTCACCATTCCCCAGATTACAGCCAATATTTTTACTTACGACTTCCGCAAAATCATCATCTACTCTGTACTTATCGGTGTAGTTGGCTGTCTGGTTGGTCTCTTTATCTCTTATTTCCTCAATGTTCCTTCGGGGGCCTTTATCATTCTGGTCTTGATTGCTTTTTATGGTATGGGTAGAGGTGTGAAGGCTGTAATGAGGAGAAGAGGGGTGGAGTAAAATATTGGCTTTCCCGGAATTCGCCTCTTCTTCCCGATCTCCCTTTGCACTCGACCGCTGCGGTCAAGAATTGCGCTAGGCACAGACTGCATGTCATTTATACTTGCGTGAAAGAGGGGATTATGGACTGATGCTGTTATTACTATTCTTTTTGAGGTATTCGCTCGGTGTATAACCGGTGAATTTTTTAAAGGTCCGGCTGAAATTGCCGGCTGAATTGTAGCCTACATCATACGCCACCTGCTCAATATGGCTGGAATGTTCTGCGAAAAGCTCCAGTGCTTTCACAATCCGGATATAGTTGAGACAATTATTGAAGCTGATATTTTCCTTCTTAAACAGTCGTGTCAGATTTCTTTCTGTGAACCCAAATTCGGAAGCCACAGTCTTCAGGCTGACATCCTCTTTGAAATTCGACTTTAAGTACTGCATCACATGAGCGAGTCGCTCATTACGGGGAGTAATCAATCCTTTCACCGGAAATGAAATATCGGAACTGCCTTGTTCCAATACACGCAGGAAAGAACCGGTAAATCTGAATAATACTTCGTGCTTCTTTTTATCCAGCACATGAGCTTGTTTACTGATGTACCTTATATTTTCTATAATGAAATCATTGGAGTTGAATACGATTAGTTCTTCATTCTTCATCGGCTCTGGATAATAGATTAAGAACATCTTAACCTGCTCATTTCCGCTCCGCAAACTATGAGCTCTGCCTCGGGGTATTATCCCGATAAATCCTTCAGGCAGAAAGTACTCATATTCACCCGTATGCACGTACAACGTTCCCTTGATCATGTATATCAATTGATTATGGCAAGGGTGGATATGTGTCTCCAACGATAAATACTCAATTTGGGTAGCTTGTGTATAGATGCACTCTTTTTCCATTGCTCCGGCATTGTTCATACTTGTCCTTTTTTGTTAAGAATGTGTCTATATCTACAAGTAGCGCCTATTCTTACTTGTCTAACTTCGTATCGTAAATATATAAAATGAAATGGAAACAATTAAGGATCTAAATGAGTTTTTAGGCGGCCACTTTCTTTACACCTACGCAAATGGCTGGAACTACGAAATGTATGTAAAAAATGAAGATACGATTGATTATCGGATTCATAGCGGCATGGTGGGTGGCCGTTGGGTGCGCAACCAGAAAGTACACATCGTGAAGCTGGTGGACGGAGTTTTTAAGATTGCCTGGACCGAACCTACCGGTACAGATGTAAGTCTGGACTTTATCCCGAATGAAAACAAACTGCACGGCATTATCTTTTTCCCAAAATGGGTACACGAACACCCTGAAATCACCGTATGTTTTCAAAACGATCATATCGGGCTGATGGAAGAGTCCCGCTTAAAATATGAAACCTATCCCAAATATGTAGTTCCCGAGTTTGGACAAATCTTTTTCAAAAAGAACGAAGGGCAGAATAACGAAAAGGTTATTGCGGAAGCTCCTTACGAAGGAATGATAGAGAAAATCGTCAGTGGGGAATTGACTTTTTAAAGCTATTTTGTTGAGTCCGCTCTGAAAAACTTTGTTTCCAAGGCGGGCTCAACAAAATAAACACACCGGAAGGACATGTCGCCGCAGAGCTCAAGACTATTGAATTTTACAGGTTCATAGACATGAAAAAGCGGCTCCGGAATTCACCGAAACCGCTTAATGGAGAAAGAAGATATTCTACTTTCTCCCTTGCGACTATCTCTTTATGATGGACTGTTTGATTACCTCTTTTTCAGAATAAAGTTTTACCAGATAACTTCCGCTTTTCAATCCGCTCATGTCTAATGATTTAATAATTACTGACTTGCTAAGCATCAAGGTTCCGTTTACACTGTAAACTTCTGCTTTGTCCACATTGAGATCAGATGAAATAGAAAGGCTGTTTACCACAGGATTAGGATATAGCTTCAGTTCTGAAGTCTCAGAACTTTCTACTCCCGATGTTCCGAACGAAATACTCATATAGAACAAGTAACTGGAACCACTTCCCTTCAGAATGGTATGCGAACCGGCAGTCAGATTTAATGTAATCATTCCGGCAGAAGGAGTGTAAGTTGTTCCGTCAATTTTTACTGTTCCGGTGTAAGCGCTGTTGAATACCAATGTCAATGTACTTGAAGCTGCGGTGGTAAATGCAATGTTGGTGCTGGATTCCATTTTCAGACACTGGGTGAGTGCCAATCCTGCATAAGTAACCGAACCATAGCTGGTAGAAAGATTGCCATTGATGGTATAGAATGTGCTGGCTGTTCCCGATGCTGTAAAGTTTTGAATCATATCGCCGGTTGTTGTACCACTTGTTGATACGGTGATGGTTCCTGAGCCGGTTGCCGGAGTACCCGTTGAACCTGTAGTGGAAATGGTGTATGAAACGGTTGCCGTGGGAGTTCCCGAAATGGTAATGGTTTTAGCGGTAGCATCTTTTATATAGTCAATGCCAGAAGCGGACAATCCGGTCACAGTGGCATCTGTAGCATCACCGCCCCAAGTGAAGACAATCGGGCTGATTGCTGAGCCACTCGCAACGGTTTGGTGGTTGTTGGATGGAGCGCTCAGTGTCTGGCTGCTGCTTGATGAGCCGCTTTCGCCCTGTACCGAAACCAGCGTGGTGGCGTAGTTTGTAATTGCTGCTTTTAAAGGTGCATTTACCAGATAAGAAGCATCATCCACACTGTTGTCAAACGTCCATTTCAGGTCACCGCCGTTTACGCGTCCTGCGTATTGCATCACTTTGGCTTTAGCAACCTCCGGAGCATCGGGAACCAGCGTTTTTACGTATAAAGCGGCATCGGTGTCGAAGTTGTTGTAGGTATTGGCTCCCTGATACGATTTGACCGAAGCCGGAACCTGTTCGTCTCTTGATGTTGTCAGGTAAGCGTCGAAATCAACCGTTGAACTGATTACTCCGGAGATATTATATGCTGCACTAGGATCTCCATAAGCCACAAAACGCATATTATTTGTGCCAATGGAAGCATCAAACGTATTGTTGAACGCCTTGATTATACCGCCATCTTCACCGGAAAATGTCCCCATATTTGTCGGGTCGTTTTTCTTCGTGGTCTCATTCCACACATCGGTTCCCTGCATCGAAATCATCATCGGGTGTTTGCAGTTCCTGTAATAATTCCCTTCTACGAACAGGGATGAGCCCATCGTTGAGCCAGAGCCATATTTGGCATTACCGTCAAAGTAATTATTGTAAATATGAGCGGAATAGAAACGGACGCGCGGATGTCGCGAGTCAGAATGGTCGTACCAATTGTGATGAAAAGTGACATACAATCCGGTGGTAGTACCTTCACTTAGTCCCAACAGGTTGCATTTTCCGTTATCCCAGAAGTGGTTGTATGAGAATGTCACGTAAGTAGAACCTTTACAGTCCAATGCTCCGTCCCCTTTTATCTGGTCGGCGTCACTTCCTGCATTTCCATAAAACATATCGCAGTTATGTACCCAGATATGGTCATTATCCTGCTGTAATCCGAAATCATCACCTGCAGTGCTGTTACAGTTCATGGCAGCAAGGTTTCGAACCTCAATGTTGGTTGCGCCTTTCAGTCGCACTCCCCAGCCGTTGCAGACAGCATCGTTACCAACTCCCTCAAAAGTAATTGAACCGGATGCGTTATTAGCATTCTCAATACATATATCGCCGTCAGCCATATAGCTCAGATCGGTGATATTGCCTATCAGTCGAACGATTAAAGGACGGTTGTCTTTCCCTTTCTTAAAACCATCCAGGATAGTTTGTAAACCAACACATGGATTAGTCGTGGCTCCGGTCACTACAAGCGAAACGGTATTTTTATTGTTTTCGGTAATATAGACAATGACTGCTCCGTCTTTGGGCGTACCATCAAGTTTGTACCCTCCGGGGATGTGACCGCCTTCAAAAGCAAAGCCACTTCTGTCCTGAGCCAGTACAGTCAATGCTCCGGTAGTGGTGGCTGTTCCTTCCACTCCCGAAATGACAGGTGCCACTTTGAGGGCATAGGTTCCTGCTTTGAGTCCCATCACATCTGCGCGATAATAAGTGCCGTAACTGCGAATAAGTTGATTGTCAATCTTTCTATCGGTAATTCCCTCTCCGCTGTAATAGACGTTGTAGCTCTGTGCTCCGGCGACAGGCTGCCATTTTATATAGGCTGATTCTAACCAACCGGAGGATTCATTGAGTGTAACACTTTGTGCTGATATAAATACCGGAAAGAGTAGGGTAAATGCGAAAAGAAGTAGTAGGTTTTTCATGTAGTTAATGTATTGAATTGTACAATAAGGTTGGTTGCCTCGTTCAGATTGCAAGATTACTGTTTTGCTGGCATCCAGATGTGTACATTTTGGTATAGAGTGTGTCATTTTTGGGTTTAACCTGAAGAGAAGTATGATAAGCCGGTTTATATATCATCTTGATAGACGGATGTTCCGATGATGCTCCGGGGTTGTTCCGCTGATGATAAACATATATTCCTTACATATCACATAGACAATTCATACATATTTCATAGATATCCCATACTTATTAAGTATGGGATATCTATGAAAAAATATTGGAAGAATCATACCTATAGCTATGTACAATATACTAACATCAGCGGAACATCATCAGAGCAAGCCCGAAGCAACCATGCATCATAAAAGGCCGGAGTAGGGAAATATTCCCGTTTATTTGCCGGGAATGGTGGGTGAACACAGGCTTGTAGTAATCTGTTCAATTAAAAACGATAACCTAATAATCAAAACATCAGGGTAATCCGTTTTTGCTACTCCATCATTTTTCAAAGTATGACATCAAAAAAAAGGGAGTAGTTTTGTAACGATTAACCTTCTATGAAAGCATACGAGTATAATTCCGAAGATCTGACAAAGCTAAAACAGGGTGACGAGCGGGTATATGCAGCCATATACCGGACTTATTTCCCTCGTTTTCGTAGTTTTGCCAACTCGTATGTGCGGGATGAGTTTGTTGCCGAAAATATTGTGCAGGATGCCTTTACCACCCTTTGGGAAAATAAGGAAACGCTGGCTGACAACTCCAATGTACTATCTTATCTGCTCACAATTATTAAAAACAGAGCCCTAAACCACCTTTCACACCTCCAGACCCGTTATGCTGTGGAAGAGAAGCTGCTCTCACAGCAGACCAGAGAGATCGAACTTCGATGCCTTACCCTGCGTGCTACCGATCCTGAATCTATCTTCAGCAATGAAGTACAATCTCTTATCCGTCAGACTTTAGACAAACTTCCTGAACAAACCCGCCAGGTGATTGAAATGAGCCGCTTTGACAATTTAAGTAATAAGGAGATCGCTCTGCGCCTGAATATCTCCGTCAAAGGTGTGGAATATCACATTACCAAAGGCCTGAAATCTCTTCGTATTGGCCTGAAAGACTACATGTCTGCCTATACTTTCTTTTTCTGAAAAAAAAATCGCTATTCCCTTTAGGGGTATCTTATTGTAATCTGTTTACATATCAGAACCAACTCCTACATCTATGAACAGGGAAATATTTGTCCACTATTTTAAAGGCCAGATTTCTTCGGAAGATGAAAAAATTCTGCTCGACTGGATCGACGAGTCCGAGGCGAATAAGCAGGAGTTTATCGAAGCCCGTCGTGCCTGGGATATGTTGATTCTGACTACTCCGGTGGAGACAGAACAGCGTGTCGTTCGTTGGAATTTCCGTCGTATTTCACTTGAAATCGGTAAAATCGCTGCGGCGGTTATTGTAGTTTCAACGATTGCATTTGCATTATACAAAAGGCAGGAACATAATATGGCCCAATTCAGCCAAACGATTGAAGCACCCGCCGGTCAGATGGTAAAGGTCACTTTGCCTGACGGGACGAAAGTCTGGTTGAACAGCAGAACAAAACTCTCTTACAACTTTTCATACGGGAATGTAACAAGAAATGTGAAGCTTAACGGAGAAGCATTTTTTGAAGTTGCTCACGATAAGAAACACCCGTTTATTGTTTCGGCAGGACGATATGATGTAACGGCGCTGGGAACGGCTTTTAATGTTTATGCTTATAACGAAAGTGGTGAAGACCTTTTTTCCACCAGTCTTATCCGGGGAAAGGTTAGCGTAGCCAATACCTCTACAAATGAACAGGTTATCCTGACACCCAATATGAAAGCTGAGGTTGACCACGGAAAACTGAAAGCGACATCCACATCCACTGCGGAAGATATGCTATGGAAAAGCGGAGTTTATTCATTCAATAATATGACTCTGGCTGATATCCTTGAACGGCTTGAAAGATATTACGATGTGACTATCGTTATTCAAAATAAGAACATCCTGAGCAGTACCTGTACAGGCAAATTCAGGAAAAACGAAGGAATTACCCACATTCTGGATGTAATAAAGGCGGAAGCCAACTTCAGATACCAGTACAACGCTGAAAAACAACACGTAACGATATACTAATAGGTAGTTTTTTATAGTAAAAAAGGCTGCTGAGTACAGCAGTGATTGTTTAGGTTAGAGATTTATCGGGGAAAAAGCCGCCCCGGTTTCTCTCTGTTTTTTTGATGTTAACCAAAATCTAATTGAGGCAGAAAATATTCCTGTTAACCCATTGCTATCCATTGTATGCTACGAATTTATGTAGCTTAAATTCAATCTAATATGTAAACTAACATTTATGAGAAACAAAACTCTTACAACGAAAAGAGCCTCCGGCTTCTTTTTATTCAAGACGGTCTGTTTATTTCTATGCTTAATGACCGCTCAATTAGCCTTCGCACAGAATGTCACTGTGAAAGGAACCGTGAAAGACAGCCAGGGAAATCCGCTTCCCGGCGTAACCGTTGCCGTACAAGGTACTAAACAGGGCACCATAACCGACATCAACGGACACTACACTATCTCTGCTACATCGGCAAAATCAGTTCTCTCATTTACATTCGTAGGAATGGAACCACAAAGAGTGACAGTGGGTAATCAGCAGACTATCAACGTAAAACTGCAAGACTCATCGGTTTCGCTTGGTGAGGTTGTGGCAATTGGATATGGAGTCGCTAAAAAAAGTGATGTAACCGGTTCACTAACCAGTGTAAGTGCAAAGGATATTAAAAAAATGCCTGTGACAAATGCTCTTCAGGGTATGCAAGGTAAAGCAGCCGGAGTGGATATTACCTCAAATGAACGTCCTGGTGAAATGGGTAAAATTCAAATTCGAGGAGTTCGTTCTTTTGCAGCAACAAGTGACCCTTACATTATTGTTGACGGAATTCCACTATTATCAGGAGGTCTTGAGTCAATTAACCCCTCCGATATTGAGTCTGTAGATATCTTAAAAGATGCATCTGCTGCGGCTATTTATGGTTCACGAGCTGCCAATGGTGTTGTTTTGGTTACAACTAAGAAAGGAAAAGCAGGTAAGTATACGTTGAATTATTCCGGTTCTATGACTGTTGAAAATATGTATGATCGTAGTCAAATGATGAATTCCGCTCAGTATATTGATTTTCGCAGATGGGCATATAGACGTATGGGAGCAACAATAACTCAAGATGGGTATACAAATGGTGGTTATCCTAGTACTCCGACAGAAGCAGCTGATAAAGTTATTTTCGGACAAGATCCATATGCTTGGGCGAATGTCCAAAAAGGCTGGGCAAGCGGAACTTGGGATGGTAGTTTAGTTCCTACAACTGATTGGACCGGAATGGTATTACAGACAGGTGTAACTCAGGATCATACTTTAAGTGTAAGTGGAGGAACAGATAAAATGAAATCTTATGCCTCTGTTGGATATTTAAATCAACAAGGAACTCAACTTGGACAAGGATATAAAAGATACAATACAGCCCTCAAAGTTGATATAACTCCTACTAACTGGTTTACAATGGGGGTTAATATTAATGGTTCATGGAGTGAGCAACAATATGGTTACAAAGCGAGTGGATCTGGAGCAGGTAATCTATATTTTGCAGCTGCAGGCATGCTTCCTTATGCAGTTCCATACAGAGAAGATGGTTCCAGGATCAATTATCCAGGAGGAGATGTGAATATTCTAAATCCGATTGGAGAAGAAAAGTATAGTACTAACCAACGTAACGTATTAAGAACTTTAGCAAGCGCTTATGCTGAAATTAAGTTTATGGATGGTCTGAAATATAAAGTCAGCTTTAGCCCTGATATTTATAACAGAACAAATGGTATTTACTATGATAAACGTTCGATGATGCGTGGTGGCGGTGAAGCTGGTTCAACTGATCAGGCCCGATTAGATAAGGAGCTTGATTTTACTTGGACATTGGACAACCTTATTACTTATGATAAGACTTTTGCAAAGAAACATTCTGTAAGTGTTTCCTTACTTCAAAGTAGCCAGTCATTTCATAGAGAATCCTCTAGTATGACTGCTGAAAATCTTCCTTATGAAGGTCAGAAATGGAATCAACTGGGTTCAGTTAGTACATTGTCAGCATTTGGTTCTGATTTATCTGAATCAAAAATGTTGTCATATATGGCTCGCATAAACTACGGATTCAATAATAAATACTTAATTACAGCATCTACTCGCTGGGATGGAGCCTCTGTATTAGCCGAAGGTTATCAATGGGGAGACGCTTTCCCTTCATTGGCTCTTGGATGGCGTATTGAGCAGGAAGATTTTATGAAGTCACTTACCTGGATTGATCAATGTAAGCTTCGTTTAGGTATTGGTACGACAGGTCAATCTTCGATTGATCCTTATACGACTAAAGGTATTCTTACTCCATTGTATTATACTTGGGGTGCAACAACGGATGTTGGTTATGTACTGTCAGATGCTACTTTAGCTAGTCCTTCAGCTTTACCCAATAAAAAGTTGAGTTGGGAGTACACTACTCAACGAAATATTGGTTTGGATTTCAGTGTGTTCAAAGGCAGAATTAACGGTTCGGTTGAGTACTATACTTCTAATACGAAGAATCTTTTAATGAAAAAAGCCGTTCCATCGATATCTGGTTATACCTACGGATGGGATAATATCGGAGAATCTGCTAACAGGGGATTTGAAATCACTTTAAACACAACTAATATCAAGACAAAGGATTTTACCTGGACTTCTAATATCAGTTATGGTGCAAATAGAGACAGAATTGTATCTCTTGCAAATGGTAAAGTAGATGATGTTAACAACCTTTGGTTTATCGGTCAAAGAATAGGAGTTTACTATGATTATAAGAAAGTGGGGGTTTGGCAAAACAATGATGCTGATGCAGCAGAACTGGCAAAATATACAGTTGCAAATGGAAAAGTCGTATTCAAACCAGGCGATATTAAACTAGCTGATTTGAATGGTGATTATAAAATTGATGCTAATAATGACCGTCAAATTATAGGACATTCCAGCCCAGACTGGACAGCCGGTTTTAACAATACATTCAGCTATAAAAACTGGGATTTATCATTCTTTATATATTCTCGTTGGGGTTTTACTGTACTTGGTGGAGCTGAAGCTCTTCAGGGACGTTATGCTCAACGTGTAGTTGATTACTGGACTCCAAATAATCCAACTAACGATTATCCGGCTCCAAACTATGGAAGTGCAGCTGGTGACTCATACAAAAGTTCAATGAATTATCAGGATGGATCATTTATTAAGATGAGAAACATTTCTTTGGCATACACTATTCCATCAAAAGCTTTGAGTAAGTTTAATATTTCAAACCTTAAACTTACAGCTCAAATGATGAATCCCGGATTATTGTATGCAAAATGCAAATGGTTGGATCCGGATTTGGGAGGCTCAACCTATAACCGCGGTTTTGTATTCGGACTGAATGTAGAATTCTAATCTAAAACTCAATACTATGAATAAGCTTAAGAAATTAATATATTTCAGCCTGATACTTTCGGGCTCAATGCTTGGAACGACAGGATGCTCCGATTTTCTAGAAGAAGATGCATCTCACAAACTTACAAGCCAGTATTACACCACAACTCCTGGACTTGATGATCTTGTTACGGGGATGTATCAAAACCTTAAGTTCCATTTTAATTATGAATGGGCATATGCAACCACGATTTATGGTACTGATGAATTTAGTGTAGGTGGTGATAGAACCTGTGAAATGTGGAACTCTTATGGTACTAATCTTAATTCTGCGTTGTCTCTTTTCAATGCTGATCCTAAGTCTGTATGGGATAACATGTATGGAGGTATCAACTCTGCCAATACCGTTATAGAGAATGTACCGAAGTATTATGATCCAATCTCGGCTACAAAGAATACCAGATTAGGTGAAGGTTATTTCATGCGGGCTTTTGACTACTTCAAATTGGTAAAACAATATGGTGGGGTACCGCTTAAACTGACTCAAACAACCGATATTCAGTATGAATATACCCGCAACAGTGCGAAAGAGGTTTATGATCAAATTATCAGTGATTTTACCGAAGCATATAAATTACTTCCTGCAACACCGGAAGCTACTGGAAGAATTACAAAATGGGCGGCTGCGCACTTCCTTGCTAAAGCTTATTTGTATCGTGCCAGTGAGTTGTACAGTGACTGGAATGCAGAAACTAAAACAGATGATTTGAATAACGCCGTCCGTTATGCCGATTCTGTGATTGTAAGAAGTGGAAAAACCTTAGCACCGAATTTTAGCGACTTATGGAATTTTACCACTCCAGACGGTGCTAATGAAAAATTGTCGGAAATTATCCTTGCGGCTCAATTCTCCAATAATACAACCACTCAGGGGCGTTTTGGAAATCAGTTGCATTTACATTTCCCCTCAATTTACAATAACCTGGCAGGCATGCAACGTGACTTATCCGGCGGTCGTGAATTCCAACGATGCAGAACAACAGATTATGCAATTGATGTGTACGATCGGGTAAATGACTCTCGTTTTTGGAAAAGTTTCAAGACCTGCTATTCTTGTAATAAACCTGCAAGTGCACCTAAATGGACTACTCAATATGCTCCAAGTAATGATATGGTTGGAAAATTTAAATTCTCCGCTAATGAAACCTCAATTCAGTACATTGTAAATGATGCCGGTGATGCAAGATATACGTCTGATAATATTAATTATCTTGCTCCACATACGTTTGTTCGGTATTTTAATGGAGAAGCTCAGAATTTGATTGGATCACATGGTAATTATGGTAAGGTTTCTCCTACACGTTATGTTGCACTAAGCAAGTTTATGGATGGTTCAAGAAATTCAGTTGCCTCTCAGTTTGGTCAGAGAGACGGTATTTTGGCTCGTTTATCTGAGACTTACTTGATTGCAGCTGAAGCATATGGCCGTCTAGGAAAATACGCTGAAGCATTACCGTACATTAATACAGTTAGAGATAGAGCTGCCTATAAATCTGGAGAAGATCGCTCATTCTATGTCGATGGTGGAGTATCCTATAAAACTAATACAGTTGCAACTACCGGTGTTACTGCATTTTCTTATTCTGATAAGAATACTTACTATTTATCGAATAATATTCCTGTCACTACTGCAGCTTCTAGCCTGCACCTGAATAGTGTGGACGACATCTTTAACTCTACAAAAGAGTTTTATAACGTTTTGGGAGCAGCTTCAAATGCAGATAAATTTCTTCAGTTTATTTTGAATGAACGTTCTCGTGAGTTGATGGGTGAATTAATGCGCTGGGAGGATTTATCCCGGACTAAGACATTGATTTCACGTGCAACACTATTTAATGATGAAGCTAAACCAGTTGATCCTAAACATTATCTTCGCCCTGTTCCGCAATCATTCCTTGATGCGATTCAAAAAAGCGGACGAGCACTAACTGCTGAAGAAAAAGCAGCAATGCAAAACCAGGGCTGGTAAAAAAAGAAAGATTTAACCTCTATAGTAGTTATTAAGCCTGCATATCTGATGAATTCAGATATGCAGGCTTTTATATTTTCTCTTTTAAAGTATCCGATTTCTGTTCCAGATTATTATCTTTGAAACAAATAATACTGATAACCATGAAACTTAAGACAGTATTTTTTGTCATAGAATTACTACTAATATCAATAAACAATTGCCTTGCACAAAACCAGAAAGTTACCTTAAACCTAAAGAATACCCCAATCAAAGAACTTTTCAATGAGATAGAAAAGCAGACCGACTACCTCTTCTTTTTTTCCAAGGATAAAATAAATACCGAACTGCTCACAACGGTATCAGCAACCAATAAGCCGGTGACAGAGGTGTTGAATGATGTCTTTCGGGGAACGGGGATGCGGTTTACTCTTGTAGAGAACCATATCGTTGTGACCAATGAGCCGACGGTGAATGTCGCCGACGAAACAAATAACCGGAAACGGAAAATAACCGGAATTGTCAGAGGTCCATCAGGTGATCCATTGATTGGTGTCAATATTCGTATTAAAGGATCGGCCATTGGGACTATCACCGATAATACCGGTCATTTTTCAATGGAGGGAATATCTGAAAAGAGTGTGTTGCAATTTTCCTATATCGGATTTTCTACGATGGAAAAAGTGATTGGGAAAAACGCAATACTGGAGGTAACTCTTCAGGAAGCAGCCAAGACATTGGAAGAAATCGTCGTCATCGGTTATGGACAGGTCAACAAAAGCGATGTGACGGGAGCACTGGCCTCTGTCACCAGCAAGCAGATAGAGGCCATTCCGGTAAAAGATATCACTTCCGCTCTACAAGGTGCTGCGGCCGGTGTGGATATTGGCAATACAGCAGCGCAACCCGGTTCGCTTCCCCAGATTCGTATCCGCGGATCCCGTTCCATCACAGCAGGCAATGAGCCCCTGTATGTACTTGACGGCATTCCTTTGACAGGAGGCATTGCAGAGATCAGCCCCGGAGATATCGAGTCGATGGAGGTACTGAAAGACGCGTCGGCAACGGCTATCTATGGTTCACGCGGGGCGAATGGCGTGATTTTAATTACATCAAAGAAGGGGATTAAAGGAGTTTCAACCGTCTCTTATGACAGCTACCTTTCCATAGACAACCGGTTGGTACAGCCAGACATGATGACCGGTGGTGAGTTTGCAGAGATGGTGCGTGAAGCCAACCGTGCAGCAGGCAGATATAGTACACCTTATCCTGATCCACAACAGGACTATTACGGTTTCTCCACCTTCTATGCAACAAGAGATCCAGCAGGATGGGCGCAAATCGCCCGTGCTTATGAATGGGTGGACAAGGCTAATCTTATTCCCAAAATACGGGCCACGACTCCAACCGAGAAAGCGATGTGGGGAGTCAATGAAGTACCGGTGTATAACGCATCCAACGTGGGTGGATACGACTGGCTCTCCCACGCGCTACGAACAGCCGTGACTCAGAATCACCAGTTCAGCACCACGTTTGGCAACGACAAAGTCAGGGCACTATTTTCTGCTGCTTATCTTGATCAGCAGGGGATTGTAAAGACCCAGGGTTATCAACGACTCACTTTACGACTGAATACCAACTTTCAGGTCAATGACAATGTGAAATTTGGTGTGCAGAATATGGCTTCCCTGTCAGTGAAAGAGACTGATGTCGATATGTTTGCCAAAATGACCCGTCAGGTACCCTATGCGGTGCCTTATGATGAAAACGGAAACTTTATCGAGTATTCGGGTGGGAGCGGGCGCATCTATAATGCGATCAATGATCCGAAATACAGCTTCAATGAAGACCGGACTACCCGTTATGTGGGAACCATTTTCGGAGAAATCAAACTGCCGTTGGGATGGAGCTTCCGCAGCAATATCGGGCTGGACTTCAAATTGCTCCGTAACGGGCAGTTTAATGATATTGGAGCGACCAATACTCAGGTCAGCGTGATTACCCAAAGTAATGCCCGGTATTACGAAAATCAGGATATCGCTTTTACCTGGGATAATCTGCTCTATTACGACAAAAAGATCAAAAACCATTCGGTCGGTCTCACGCTGTTGGAGAGTATGGAGGGGGCCTGGACGGAAGGTTCTGAGATACGGGCATCCGGACTTCCTTATTCATCTCAAAAGTGGTTCAATATCGGTTCGACTGATAAGAATGCTGCCGACTACTTTGGCTCCTGGTACAGCCATCAGGCGCGTGAGTCCTTTATGGGGCGGTTGAATTACAGCTACAATAACCGTTATCTGCTGACAGTTTCGAATCGTTGGGACGGTTCGTCGGTACTGGCAGAGGGGCATAAGTGGGCAGCCTTTCCCTCGATGGCCCTGGCCTGGAAGATGCATGAAGAGGATTTTCTCAAAAACAATAAAGTGATCAATAGCCTGAAGCTTCGCATCGGGTACGGACAGACTGGCAACTCGGCCATCAATCCTTACCAGACCGGCGGAACATTGGTCCGCACTGTGTATGTATTTGGAGAATCTGCCGCTTCGGGTTATGGTTTCGGCTCGTTGGGAGCTACCCAGGGCAGTATGGCTAATAAAAGACTAGGTTGGGAAAAGACTTCGCAATACAACCTCGGTGTTGATTTCGGTCTCTGGAAAAACAGGGTCAGCGGTACGGTTGATCTCTATCTGGCTAAAACGTATGACCTCCTGTTGAATCAGATTATCCCTTCCACAAATGGATTTACCTCGTGGATCAATAACATTGGCGCTACTCAAAACCGCGGTATCGAAGTGTCGTTGCATACTGTCAATATCGATAAAAAGAAACTGACCTGGACGACTGACGTTACATTTACCAAAAACAAGGAAGAGATCGCGGCATTGTCAAACGGCAAGCAGGATGATATTGCCAACCTTTGGTTTATCGGACAGCCTATCACCGTTTTTTATGATTACCAGTACGACGGAATCTGGAGCACTTCCGAAGCCGATAAAGCAGAAATGGCAAAGTTTGCAGCAAAGGGATCCAGCTTTTCGCCCGGTTCTATCCGCATTAAAGACCAGAATCACGACTATAAGATCGATGCGAGTGACAAAGTGATTCTTGGCACCGGCGTCCCGAAATGGTCAGCCGGTATGACCAACACTTTTTCCTATAAAGGCATCGAGCTCTCCTGTATGTTGTTTGCCCGGATCGGACAGATGTTGAACAGTAATTACTATAAACCTACCTTGTCTGGCATTTTTCAATGTCGCAATGTAAACTACTGGACGCCCTATAATCAGGATGCGGAGTATCCCCGACCGAATGTGTTGCAGGAATCTCCCAATTATATCTCTTCCATGGGGTACCGCAAAGGCTCTTTTTTAAAAGTGAAGAATATAGGCGTGAGCTATGCAATTCCTAAAACCTGGACACAAAAACTCCAAGCAAAGAAGCTTAGTCTTTACCTGAAAATGGTCAACCCGTTTGTTGTCTCGGATCACTTTGAAGGATTGGACCCGGAAGGGGATATCATGAGCTATAAGAGTGTTGTGTGTGGAATTAAGCTATCTATTTGAAATCCGGAAAAATGCACAAGAAAATCTCAATATTATATTTCCTTCTGACAGCCATGCTGTTTTCCTCCTGCAACGATTACCTGAAAGAGGAACAGGTGAGTACCCTGACTGCCGATTACGTCAAGTCCGAGCAGGGGATAGAGGATCTTACACGAGCCTGTTATGAAGGGGTACGCTTTATCTTCAGTTATGAATGGAGCTACTGCCTGACCAGTTTTGGCCTGGATGAATATACCTATGGCTCGCAGACCACTTGGTTTTATTACAATACCTATGATCCGGCCAACTATAATTCTGCACCGCCTGGAAGCGGTGGTATTGTTGAATTATGGAATGTTACCTACGCCATGATCAATAACTGCAATGCTGCAATTGACGCAATTCCGCAGGTGCAGTTTGAGAAGAATCCGGCCAATGCCACGATCCGTTTGAGTGAGCTGCGTTTTCTGCGTGCCTTTTACTATTTCAATCTGGTGCAGCAATACGGAGGCGTTCCATTGGTGCTGAAAAGCTCCACCGAACCGCAATGGGAATTTACCCGTGCTTCGGTGGCAGACGTGTATAAAACCATCATTTCCGACCTGCGATATGCGGCAGAAAATCTACCAGAGACCACTACCGATTATGGTCGGGCTGTACAGGGGGCGGCTTACCACTATCTTGCGAAGGTTTACCTGACCCGTGCCAGTGCAGTGCAGGAAGAGCGGGGGATGCGTCCGACCGATCTCGATAGCTGTATCTACTTTGCCGACCGCGTAATCAAGAGTAACCGGTATGCACTGGAGGAAGATTTTGGCCAGATTTATGGCGTGCCTGTTTATACCCGTTCGAGCAACTCTTATGCACTCTCTACCGGGAAAAACTACCGGAGCAAAGAGGTGATCTTCTCGGCTCAGTTTGATGATGCCAAAGCCAATATGGGACGTTATGGTAATTCGTCTCACCTCTACTGGCTTATCCAGTATGACACGCAGGCCGGAATGACCCGCGATATGTTTGGCCGCCCCTACCGGAGGATGACCGTGACCGATTATGCGCTGGATGTTTTTGACCGGGAAAATGACTCCCGTTTTTCCAAAACCTTCAAACTGATGTTTAACAGCAACAGCAAGGCCAGTGCCGATAATAATACCTGGACGAGTGTGAATGCCCCCACACCGAATATGGTGGGTAAGCCCCGCTTTGCGTTGGGGGATACAGCTTTTGTGTTGGTGTTGAATGACAGCCTGCAGACGCTTACCGATAACGAGTTGGATAAGAAGTTTCGTTACAAGGTGTGGCCGCGTTATAAGAAAGATTTTTCGGGAAAAGTGGTGAGCGGATTTACCCGTGATGTCTCTCCCTGCATGATCAAGCAGGTGGATCCTTACCGTGCCAGTGTCAATGAGACGATGGGAACCAAAGACGGCATTCTGGCCCGACTGGGGGAGACTAACCTGATCATCGCAGAAGCTTATGGTCGTAAAGGGGACTATCAAACTGCCTGCGATTACATCAATGTGCTGCGTAAACGAGCCGCCTTCAAGGAAGGGGAAACGAAGCCCCTGCACTGGTACTTCGAAGATGGGTTAAATATGAATTCAACCGGAACTTATGACAAGATCAAAGTGACACCGGAATATTTTACCACGTCAGGCTACGATCGTCAGGAGATGTTTGATAAGGTAAATGCGCAGACCCCGCAGGAGCGCTTTATCCACTTTATGCTCAATGAAAGGACCCGCGAAATGACGGGTGAGCTGAACCGCTGGACTGATCTGCAACGCACGGAGACGTTTTATCTCCGCACCAAAGCCTTCAATCGATTCCCGAATGCGAAGGAGAGCGATGCGACCAACCTCCAACCGTATCACTGCCTGCGCCCGATACCGCAATCCTGGCTCGACGCCATTCATAAAAATGTCAGGCCACTCACAGCCGATGAAAAGAAAGCAATGCAGAATACGGGATTCTGAGAGTTACATTACGAGGTTTTTGATGTAGATGCCTGAGCTTGCCGGGAGACTGTTTTCAGGCAATGGCTAAAGCAGAGCTTTTTCCAAACGGCAGCATGTGGACGGTGCTTAAAGGGGAATTATTCAAAATCCGAAATTGAATATTTAAAAGTGAAAGGATACGAGTGCAGCACTGAACTATCTTTGCTATATAGATGAATTAGAAGTGCCGGAAGATAGTTGTACTACAGAAGTAACCCTTCACTCTTTATATAACAATGAAAACCCTTGAAGACCTAAAAACTCAATTGCAAAGATCCTCTTCTATTGAAGACGCTATTTCTATCCGAATCAGGATGATTGAATTGAAACGTGATTTCAACAAACATGATCATTCGATTTCTCCAATTAGTGATATGTTGAATCGTATTTACAAAGGGAAGAAATTAGTGCTTAAATCATGATTGATTATTCTCTTCTTCCGGATTTTAGACTATACATAACTCTGCCTTTATCCGGATGTAGATTCTTCTGAGCCTATTAGCTTGTAACCAAAACCTAAGAATCCCCTCTGACACGAGGTTAGCGAAGCGAACCTCGTGCTGGAAATTCAAACAGCTTGTGGCTGTTTTAGAATTCGATGAATTCTGCATTCCTATAGACTGCAAGAAAAACGATAGTCTTAGGCTCATTGAGCTTTTTCGAATATGACAGCTACAAGCTGTCTCTGTTTTGGGCACGGGTTACGCTTTCGCTAAACCCGCGCCTGAAGTTACTTTTCAAACTCGCGCGAAAGAGGAGCTCAAGACTCTTGCGCTATACACGGCATGTATTTATACTTGCGTGAAAAGGGAGGCCACCGGTCATACATTTAGCTTATTCTCACCATCAATGGGAATGCTTCAGGTACTTATCTTTCTTTTTCTCTCTCAGGTGACGGAAGAAATAGTCAAGTCCCAACAATAATAAAGCAAGAAACGCAATGTAAGCAAAAAAGAGATAGTGCGATGCAGGACCGGAAACAATATGAAATACCGGCATTCGAAAGGCTATGTCTGAAGTGATATAATCCCTGAGAAGATAAATCGCCATAGCTACCAGCCCCAATGAAACGACAGATATTATACAGATATTGACGATAAAAGCCCGTTTCTCTTTTTGGGCAGCAGCCTCCGATATCTTCTTCATCAGCTGAGTATTAAAATCAGCCGAAAGCGGCGGTGCTTCAAACTTATCCAATGCTTTGATTATAGCTTTATCCCGTTTCATGATGGTTTGTTTATATCCATTAATACATACAACTTTTTTCTGACCCTGAAGAGTTTAATCTTCACATTGTCAGTGGACATTTCCAGAATGGATGCCACTTCCGCAATCGGTTTGTTTTCTGAATAGTAAAGTGTGATCAACATTCTTTCTTCTATATTCAGCTTACCAATGGCAGTTTCGAGTTTATGCAACAGTTCTTCATTTGCATCTTCTTCGAAAGCAGCTTCCGCAGCATCATCAGAAACCCGGTCGATAATAGCCTCATCTATAACCGGAAACACAATCCGGGTTTTCCGGGTGGCAGACACTGCCGTGTTATAGGCGATGCGAAAAAGCCAGGTAGAGAAGCTGCAATCACCTTTAAAGGAATCCAGTTTCCTGAACGCTTTCATGAAAGTGTCCTGTGTCAACTCTTCAGCATCTTCCCGGGAAGGAATTATCCGCGCAATTAGCGAATATATAGAACGGCTGTAGCGATTGAGAAGAGACGAAAACAAATAAGTCTCTCCATTGCAAATGCGTTGAATATATTTTAATTCCTCCTGATTGTCCATATAGAGAATAGACGCAATGGTTCCGGTTTGGTTACAGTCTTGAATAGGAAAAATAAAAAACAGACAAATCCTGTAACCGTTTTCGTGAAGTTGCGTCAAACCTTGCAAAGAACCAAATTATTCACCTAAAATGAAAACACTATGATGGAATTTATTACAGTCCCTTTGGTTGTCGGGATCATTACCCTGGGAATTTACAAACTGTTTGAACTTTTTGCACGAAGAAAAGAGCGTCTTACGATTATTGAAAAGCTCGGTGATAAACTTGACCCTTCGATGCTCGAATTAAAACATTCGCTTCCGATAAGACTGGAAGGATTGCAAAGATTCGGAACTCTGAAAATCGCCTGTTTATTACTGGGCATCGGATTGGGCTTGTTGATCGGTTATTTTATCTGCCTAAACACTGTGGTGGGATTCAACTATGAGAATATGAGCCATAATGCCTATGAGGCAGTAGGAGTTATTTATGGTGCTTCGGTACTACTATTCGGCGGACTGGGATTATTGATTGCTTTTATTGTGGAAATGAAGTATTTGCACAAGAAGAATTCAGAAGAGTAAATACGTACATGCTCACTTTATTCAATGCTCCGACTTAAACTATTGTGGTAAGTCGGAGCATTTATTTTGTCTGATAATAGGGTATAAATATCACATTCCCCGGTTGGATGGAGCCTATCTACCACCCAATCCCAAAACATTTAATTTTCGCAGTCTGCCGTTAAACATATGGCTCCGCCTACTCCCACTAGCGCGAGATTAGCGAAGCATATCTCGTGCTGGAAATCCAAACAGCTTGTAGCTGTTTTAGAATTCGAAGAATTCTGTACTCCAGAAGGCAACAACTTAGGCGCATTGAGACTTTTCAAATACGACAGCTACAAGCTGTCTGAGTTTTGGGCACGGGTTACGCTTTCGCTAAACCCGCGCCAGAAGTTACTTCTTAAACTCGCGCGAAAGAGGGGTTAGTGCTAGTACTTTATATTTCATTAAGTTGTTTCTCAAATCGATTTACAAGTTCTGCATAGTCAAGCCTTTGCTCTTGTTTTATGTCAGCAAGAATTTCAAGTCCAACTTCTTTTCGTCCGCTAATAATACTTGACTGTACAAGATTAAGTGCAGTATTAATTCCATGTTGTTTTATGTTGAATAGTGGAAATACAAGCTCAAATACTTCTTCAACTCTATTGTTTTTGCCGAGATCACCGGAAATCATCAACATAGCGTCACTATACTTAGAAGCTACACTTAAGACTGATTTATACATTGTTTTCGCTTCTTCAAATTTTCCATTCTCTAATAGATCTCTTGCGATCCAAAGTTGTGGTCGCCAACTACCTGGAATCATAGATAAACTGTCTAAAATCTTTAGTCTGTCGGTGTTTCCACCTTTCTCGTAATGAATTGCTGCAATCCAAATGATTGCATTTTCTTGATTCGGGTCAGTTAATAATGCCTTCCATAATGTGTCATATGATAGTTTTTCATCTCCTTTCTCTGCGTACACTTTTGCTAAATTTGTCTGTAAGTAGCCGTCATTAGGGAATAATTCAATCGCTTCTTTAAATGTCTTTTCAGATAATTCAAGCTTATTGTTTTTCAGATAGACTAAGCCTAGAATTAAAATTGCTCTTTGTTTGTCAAAGTCAATTTCAAATAAGTGTTGGGCTGGTAAAATCGTAGAATCATAGACTTCGTCTTGTAAACACATTACAATCAAACTATATAGGTCATCTGGTTTGTTCCATACTTTCTCAAATTCCGTCGGGAGAACGTTGTCAATCCAATACTTCTGAGTAATAGCGTATTGATTACCATCTTTGTCATAAACGGTAATTTTCTTTTCTGTATTCTCTTGTGTTGTTGAGTTTGGAATCTCTTCTCTTTTCGTAATCAGTCCTTTAATCTTATTCAGAATGCTCATGTTTTTATTTTTTTAGTACTGCACCTAACCGACTGAGGCTATGGGCATTTGGCGGGTTGCGGGAGCATTCGCTGTCGCACTGCGACAAAGTGAATGCGGGAGCAAAACCTGCTAAATGCACGTCAGCCAGCCAATGACCATAGGCGGGTGTTATGCGTTCGTTTTTTATATTTTCAATTTCAAATATTTGTTTGTTTTGAACCTCACAAATATCATGTCGCCTTTAAGATAAATTTCGTCTACATATATGCCAAAAGTCCTCAAACTGAACTTTTTTATACGTTTCAACTTTCCGTCTGTAGTGTCCCATAGTTCAATAAAGTCAGTGCCGTCTGTGTATGAGCCTTCTTGACAAAGTAATTTGTCGCCGAAAATCATTGGATTCCCAACCAATGTGTCTATTTTATTCAGATTCTGGTTGACTATATAATAATAGTCCTGAAGTTCATCTTCTCCTTTAATCAAAATCCATTCGTACTTCTTATCTTGTCCAATTACAATATAGTTTATCGGATTATCAATGTTAGCGTTATCATGAAATTCAATCGCTGAGTTACCAATAGGTACTTTTATTGTTTTATTTTTCTTCTTTATTGTAGAAGGTTGACTGATTCTGCTATAAATCACTTTGTTGGAATAAAATTCCAAACTGTCTATTTTAGTAATCTTTCGACTAATACTGGAAGAATTAAATGGTCTAAATATCTCTTGCGCTTCAAATTCGTTATATGTGTTTATAATCAGAGCACCATTTTTACCATAGTTGTCACCCCAAATTTTGGTGGCAGAATAAGAGTCGAGTTTGTTTATTTCTTTTATTCGCTTGTTTGTAATTCTTTGTAAAGTCTTTGAATATGAATCACAGGGACTTCCATTTATAAGATAAAAAATTTCCTCATTTGGATTCAAAAATCTATAAGCTTTTATGTCAATAAAGTTTCCTTGTGGAAGCAAATCCATGTCTTTGATTTTCAATTCGTAAAAAGCTCTATTGCATCCGAATCGTTTTAGAATCGTGTCTTTTGGTAATAGAGTTCCTTTTAAAGTGTTTTTGTCAATCGACACAGAATCAAAAAAGTCCGTTGGTCCTATTAAAATCCAGTCGTTAATAATGATTTTGTCTCCTTTCTCGAATCTTGATTTCAAAGAGTCGAATGAGATTACTTGGTTTTCTACTGTTGTTGTCTGTTTAGGTTTTGTCGCACACAATGAACAACCAGTGAAAATCAGTCCACAAGTCGATAAAATAGCGAGTATTCTTATCTTCGTTTTCATTTTTTTAAAATGACGCATAAATCCCCCTATACGCAACTCATTCCTGTATGCGCAATAGCATTGCGCATATTTCCGCAATACAAACAGCATAAAAAATTATTATACCGCTATTTTCCAAGCGATTATACAAATTTGTTATTTTCAAGCAGTTGCGCATACAGAAATCTGGGCTGCTATATAGAAGCGTTGTTTTTTGTTCTTAATCTCAGTGTTTACATTTTCAAGCGCATGTTTAACGAAGCATCTCATGAAACCATCAGGATTGTGCCACAAATCCCAACCGCTTATAGCCACGTCAAAGCCCCCTTCCCCCACAAAAGTACACACATTTCCAAATCTTTTACCAAATCACACCAATAAAACACAAAAGAAACAAACAATTTTACTCCGGCAACAAATCACATTATTGTCGGGCGTTAATGGCTTGCAATAATTGCATTGTGATTGATAAGGATTATGTAGTGCTATGCTCCCCCATCAAGGCACAATGGAGTGGCAGTATAGGGTAATACCGCTTCATTACTGTCCATTTTCGGCCAAACACTGAACATTATCGGAGCTACAATGGACATTACAGTCGGAATAATGTACAATGTAGCTTCTACATTATACATTATTGGAGCTACAATGCGTATTGTAGCTTCTACATTGTACAATATTGAAGTAATTTTGTCCATTGTAGTTCGAATAATGTCCATTGTAGCTCGAATAATGGACATTATTGGTTCTACAATGTACATTATCGGCGCTATAATGTACATTGAAGCTCGAATAATGTTCTCTATTTTCGCAATAATCTTAAGTAGCCAAATAGTAATCCGCTGATATTCAACGATCATATAATTCCCATTTGGTTGTTGCCTATCCGCCACTCAATCCCACAACATTTAATTTCCGCAGTCTGCCGTTAACGTATGATTCCGCCTACGCTTTCTTTAAAAACAAGCCTATGGCTTGTACTTTTCAGTGCCTCTCATCAACTTCATTGCGTTACTTTTGTTTTAAGCAAAAAACTCAATCTGATATGTCAGACCGCATTAACCTACTCAATAACCAATCCGTTACAGACAGCAAGCTGGTCATCTACTGGATGAGCCGTGATCAGCGGGTGTGGGACAATCACGCACTCTTGGCTGCGGCCCAATTGGCGGCTGAAAGCAATAGAAAGCTCCGCGTGCTCTTTTGTCTGGATGAAAAGTTCCCCGGAGCCAACCTGCGTTCGTTTGATTTTATGTTGAGGGGACTGGAGCAGGTGGCGCAGGGATTGTCGGAGCTGGGGATTCGCATTGAATTGCTTCGGGGGGAACCCTCCGTTGAGGTGGTCCGGTATCTGAAGGCAAATGATTGTGCTGCATTATTCTCCGACTTTGATCCATTGCGGGTTAAGCGGCAGTGGAAGGAGGAGGTCAACCGGGAGATTCATGTTGCCCACTTCGAGGTGGATGCGCACAATATCGTTCCCTGCCGGGTGGCTTCACAGAAGCAGGAGTACGGGGCTTACACGCTCCGTCCGAAGATCAACCGGCTGCTTCCTTTTTACCTGAATGACCTATCGGAGCTTTTGGTGCAGGAAGAGCTTTTGAAGCGGGTAGGGGAAGGAAGTGCTGCAAAAGTATTTTCTGCAAACGCGCTGTTGGACGAGATGCAGTTGGCTCGCACCGTGTCCGCTTTATCTCTACCATCGGGGGAAGAGGCTGCCCGTGAAGCGATACAGCACTTTATCTCTGGAAGGCTGGCTGGTTATGACGAACAGCGCAATCTGCCGGAGCTGGACCATCAGTCCGATTTGTCACCCTATCTCCATTTTGGACAGTTGTCGGCGCAAAGGTTGACGCAGGAAGTACAGCAAGCCGATGTTCCGGAGAATGACCGGGCTGCTTTTCTTGAGCAGGTCATTGTGCGGCGGGAGCTATCGGATAACTTCTGCTATTACAATACTAGTTATGATCGTTGGGAAGGTGCTCCGGATTGGGCAAAAGAGACCTTGCTATCTCACGCTGCCGACGAACGGGAATATCTCTACGAGCTGTCACAGTTTGAAAATGCAGAGACGCATGACCCACTCTGGAATGCGGCTCAGGTGCAACTGCTCCGTTCGGGAAAGATTCATGGATATATGCGGATGTATTGGGCGAAGAAGATTCTGGAATGGACGCCTTCACCGCAGGAAGCACTGCAAATTGCCATTTACCTGAATGATAAATACGCCATCGACGGACGCGATCCGAACGGATATGTCGGTTGCCAGTGGGCCATCTGTGGATTGCATGACCGCCCCTGGACGACTCGCCCCGTATTTGGTAAAATCCGTTTTATGAATGATAAGGGGTGTAAGCGGAAGTTTGATGTGGAGAGATATATCGGGATGTGGGGGCGCTAGTGTTCTGGCCGCTTCAGGCCGCTTGACACGTAGTAAGAAGATTTTTTATGCAGTTCTAATCATTGTTGCATACTGTGATTTCTGCATTGTTATTTCAGGAGAAGCGGTTCCAAGCACTGATTATATTCGATAATAATCGCGGTTACAAACCGCGACACCCGTTTGTTCTTACAAATGAATAAAGTTTATGAATAAGTAGAATCTCTTGGGTGAAGCGTCCGCGATAGCTATCGGGATCAAACCGCTGATTTAATGAAAATAATATTGCGGTACGACAATTATCCAGAGGCTCGCTCATAGAGAGCCTCTGATATTCCCATTCGAAGCTTTCGCTCATAGAGAAAGCTTCGATAAAAGAGTGTGTCTATTTTCAATCCGGATAGCGGCTTAAAGCTGCTGGCCGGTATAGGGGCTAATACTGATTACACCGGCAATTAATAATCTTATTCAGCTTTAGTACGAGGATCAGTTCGTGCGTACCAGCAGAATTGCGGCTGATGCCGCTGATGTTGAAGTCGCAGCTGTAGGAGAGATAGAGTGAGCTGCCCAGATTGATCCCGAAGATCGCGCCCATTTCACGCATGGTACGGTAAAAGATTCCGAAGTGCATCAGGTCTTCCTGGTCATAGTTCTTAAGAAATCCAGTAGCATTCACCTCCATCTGGTAGAGATTGCCAGCCTGGATACCACTGATACCTGCGCCCGTATCAAGCAATGTACCGTTACGGGTCCGGTATTTTCCATACAAAAAAGTAGTATAAGGATATTGCTTCGCCTTCTCTTGGGAGAAAATGGAGAATAGATTCTGTCCCGATGCCCCGAATCGCCATTGGGTACTGACCAGTTCGGCTCCCACCTCCGAACTATAGTCATTCGTATTTTGCAGAATCTGATAGACTTTCGTTTCGGGAATGGTTCCGGTATTTATTTTATCTACATCATAAGAAAGGCTGTGCAGGTTGCCGGCAAGTCCCATGTTGAGTGTCCAGATATCATCGAGCTTTACGGCATAAGCGTATGAGAGTGCAACGTGGGTCGTCGAGGTATAACCGATATTGTCCCGAAACAAACGCACCCCGAGCTGGGTGTTAAACTTCTCGATATACGTAGTCGCCGAAGCATACATCGTATTGGGCGCTCCGGGGAAACCAATCCACTGCTTGCGGTCTCCCAGGCTCACCAGTACACGGTATTGGTTGTCAATGGCAGCAGGGTTGATGCTGTAAAGATTCTCCCAGTAGTTGTTTAACCGGATATTCGACTGGGCAGCAGCCCCGATCGTCACGATATTCAGCAGGAATATGTATAGAATTCGTTTCATACGCTCCATGATTTTATCGAACGACCGTTACATAACCGGTTTTGTATTTCAATCCGGTTTTAGTCAAATATTGCAACACGTAGAAATAGGTGTCGTTGGATACGTGTTTGCCTTTGTAGGTTCCGTCCCAACCTTCTGTTCCTTCATATAAAAGCAGTCCATTGCGGTTGAAAATCTGAATATGCCAGTTTTTCATGAAGATATCATTATCTCCGTCACCGTTGGGGGTAAAGGTGTTGGGCAGTTGCGGCCCCGTCACCCAGATGCGTTTGGTCGCCCACTCCGTACAACCGTTGGGATTGATTACCTTCAGCTTAATGGTGTAGAATCCGTCGTGGGTGATGTTGAAGGTGTGTTCCAGATGATTGCCCTGCACCTGTGTACTATCATCAAAATCCCAGAAATAGAGAGACCCCGGTATGTCTTCTGTCCAGACCTGAATCGTCGGATTTTCCGGAGTAACTTCTTCCTTATCGGACTGGATGGTATAGTTGAACAGACCGAGATATTTGGCCGTGAAGTTGAGGGAGCCTGAACATCCTGCTTTCGAAATGCCGGTTACACTGTAACTTCCCGCTTCGTAAATCATCATGCTATCGGCAGTTGAACCGTTTGCCCACCTGTACGAATCGGCGCCACTGACATGCACCGTGATGGTATCTCCCTGACAGAATACGGGCTCGCGGTCGAGTTTAAGCGTAGGCGACTCTTCGGCTACTATGATTTGCTCATAAACTGCATTGCAAAGAATATCTTTCACCGTAACTCGCACCCGATAGCTACCGGCTTTGGCAAATGAGTGCGATGGACTTTTCGACGTAGAGCTGCCTCCGTCTCCGAAATCCCAATTGTAACTATCCCCACCGCTTTGATCAAAAGGAGATACGGCATCAAACTGGAAGGTATGCGCGTTGCAATCCAGCAACTGATAGCTGATTCCGGCAAACGGTATGGTGACATAGAATGAATAATCGATAGTGCAACCGATAGCATCTTTGACATGAAGCAGGACAATACCGTTTTGGGTAGTCTCCATGATTTCACCGTTTGCACCGCTTGTTGTGCCGCCTGACCAGGTGAATTGATAAGGAGGAACGCCTCCCGTGGCCTGGGCGGTATTGATTTGGCTTAATACCCCGGTAGAGCAGTTGTAGTCCCGCTTTTCCGCCACGGTTACTGTGAGCGGTGCCGGACGTTTGACGGTATATTGTGCCGTTTTGGTACAGCCGCTGGAGTCAGTGACTATTACGATGTATGTACCGGCAATGAGATTTGCCAGGTCTTGGGTTGTTTTTCCGTTTGACCAACTGTAGGTGAATGGCGGGGTGCCACCATTAACAGTCAGGTCAATGGCTCCGCTGCTGATGTTGTTACAATCCAGCGCATCGGTGATACCGGCTGTAAGTACCAGTTCGTCCGGTTCCTGAATGACAAATGTCCGGTAAATGTTGCAGGGCTGGGCATCGGTGATGGTCACGGTATAAGCACCCGGGCCCAGATTGTTACGTGTTGTTCCGGCAGTAGGATTATCATCCCACACCAGTTTGACAGGCGCTTTTCCTCCGACAAAGTTCAGGCTGATGCTGCCGTTGTGTGCACCGTGGCAGGAAACATTCTTCACCACCGGAGAGACTTTGAAGAGTGTTGCTTCGGGGATGTTTACATGAATAGTTTTGTGGCAATTGTTGGCATCGGTCACAGTGATGATGTAATTTCCGGCAGAGAGATTATCCTCATATAACCCCTGGCTGAAATCGCTCCATTGTGCGCTATATGGTGGAATGCCACCGGTAACATCAAGTTTGATGGATGCGTTATTGTCCCCGTAACAGGTGATAGGGGTGGTTGTCACTTTGATATCCATAGCCGGGGGCTGATTGATCGTAACAGAGAGGTTCTGCATACAACCGTTCTTATCGGTTACGGTCACGTGGTAATTTCCGGCAAACAGACCGGTTTGATTGGCTTTGGTGCTGGTAAATCCGTTTGGGCCCGTCCAGGTATAGTTATAATCAAACACACCGGGCGTTTTTTCTATCGGAGTTCCCCCCGATGCCTGAATCAGGATTACCCCGGTTGAATCACCGTTACATTTGAGTTCGGTCTGACTAATCAAAACAACGGATAGTCCGGTGGGTTCGGTGATGGAATAGGAAGCCGTTTTCGGACTGCAATTATTCTTATCGGTGATTGAAACAACATAAGTTCCCCGAGCCAGTCCACTGATATCTTCAGATGTTGAAAAGTTGGCTCCGTCTTTTGTCCAGCTGTAAACATAAGGAGGTGTTCCTCCGCTTACCGTAATGGATACCGAGCCATTATTCGCCCCGTTACAGGAAACGTCTTTTTGCGAATCGGTCTGGATAACCACTTCAGCCGGTTGGGTAACCGTATAGGTAGTTGTAAACGGACGGCTGCTCGCGTCTTCGATTTTCAGGGTATATATGCCCGGCGTCAGATTGGTAATGGTGGCGGTAGTAGAGGTGAAGCCGTTCGGACCACTCCAGGTGATGTGATATGGCTCCCCTGTCGTAAATGGCATTCCACCCTCGATAGAGGTTTGAATGGATCCGTTGTTTACCCCGTAACAGGTACAATTAGTTACGACTGCTTTGGGATTGATCAGCGGAGTAACATTTACCGTCAACTTAAATGGCTGTCCCGTACAACCGTTTGCTGATGGAGTGATGGTATAGGTGGCAGAGGCCGGAGCCGTGGTTATGTTTTTTAATGTTTGGGAAATGGTGGTCTGGGGAGTACTTTGGGCGCTTCCTCCTGTTAAGGTACCTGCCGGAGCAATAACCGGGGCGCTCCAGGTGTAGGTTGTTCCTGTCGGCACAATATTAACGCCACTATTTACGGGAGTATAATTGAACGGCACTTCACTAGCCACTTCGATGGTGGTATCGGAAATCACGGGATACGCGTTGACCGTAACCGATGCGGTATTGGAAACCATGATATCACATCCACCGGAACTCAGTTTAATTATGCAGTAGTAGTAATTCGTACTGACGGAATCTGTCCGTGGGGTATATGTTGAGCCGGTTGCCCCGTTAATGGGAGTTCCCGTTAAATTACTGTTTGTTGAATTACTATACCATTGATAAGAAGGTGTGCCTACCCCATTGGTATAAGTTACAGATAGCGTTGTGGCTGCATTTCCCAGACAGACTGTGCTAGATGCCGGTTGTTTCGTAATGGTGGGAGCTGCATTTACTTTTACCATCGAGGCTGAAGTAATTGCATTACATCCGGGACCGTTAGGTTGGGTTATGATACAATAATAATAGGTGGTGCCAATGGTTGAGGTTGATGGAACATAAATAGAATCATTGGCTCCGGTGATGGGGGTGCCGGAAGTGGTATTATTGGCACTATTTCTAAACCATTGATAAGCAAACGACCCCAATCCTCCACTTACAGAGACTGACAGAGCTTCTGAACTGGTATTCTGGCATAGTTCCTGAGTGGCTAAAGGTTGTCTGGTTACTACAGGGTCAGCGACCACTTCGATTTCAGCTGTGTTACTGGCGACTTTTCCGCAATTGTTTCCGGAATAGGAAACTTCGACGTAATAGTAATATTTCCCCGTTGAGGTAAATACAGGAGGGGTAAATGTTGACAGGTTTGCTCCACTGATTGGTGTGCCGCCGCTGTTTGTGTTCGTGGTATTCTGATACCATTGGTATATAACTGTACCGGCACCTCCTTTTACAGAAAGTGTTAGTGGCGATTTTATGGTTCCACCCACGCAGACCTGTTGGTTGGTGAGGAGTTGTGTCTTAATGACGGGAATGGAATCAACGGTAACGAATGCCGTATTGGAGACCAAATCAGAGCATTCGCTGGATGGAAGTGATATTTTGCAATAATAATAGGTTGTACCTGCGTTATCTACCGATGGGGTATATGCAGAGAAGGTCGCACCGGGTATGATTATTCCGGTTAGGTTATCGTTGAGGATATTGCTATACCATTGATATGAAGGTGTACCTGTCCCGTTTTCATACGTAACGGATAAGTCGGTGGCTTTTCCACCCAGACAGACATAGCTGGATTGAGGCTGGTCTTTGATTCTCGGCGCCGGATTTACAGTAACCACATAGTTGGTCACCGGACCGGTACATCCGTTGGATGGCGTAATAGCAAAAGTGACTATACCGGGGGTAGTACCGGTCGTATAAAGAGTTTGTGCAGGGATTGTATTTCCAGAGCCGGCCGTGTATCCGCTGGTACCGGCTGTTCCCGTTGCTGTCCAGGTAAATGTTGTTCCGGAGAGGCTTGCAGTTAATGGAATAGCGACTGTTGGAAATCCGGAACAGATCGTTTGTGCCAAAGAGGTATTGGTAACGGTTGGAACTTCTTTGACAGAGAAGTTTTTTGAATCGGAAACAGCCACATTACATTCATTTGTTACCGTAAGGGAAACGGTGTAAGTCCCCGGTCCACTGTATGTAACCGTTCCCGGATTTTGGCTTGATGAGGTCGCCGGTGTACCGCCGGGGAAACTCCATGCATAGGTCAATGTCCCTGCATCGGGAGTACAACTGTTGATCACTGCGGTTGGAGTGATTGAAGCAGTACCACATGCTGTAGGAATGGTGTTAATGAAAACGGTAGGCGGTTTCTTGACCGTTATGATTTTGCTGAATGACAGGGTACCACAGGTGCTGGTAGTGGTTAACGTCAGTGTATATTTCCCCGGATTAGTAAAACGTATTGAAGGGGATGCAGAAGTGGAAGTTCCGCTCGTGTAGTTAAATGCCGACGATGTTCCGCAGTTTGCGGCAGTGTAGCTGATTGCCCATGAATAGGTCGGAGGTACACAGCTTTTAGAGACATCGGTTGTATTGGCTATTGTCACATCCAGTGGTGCACATCCGCTTTCGTTGTTCACAGTAAATTGTGGAACCAGGGGGGCTTCCACACAAATGGTTTTTTCTTTCTGGCTGATGACTCCACAACGATTTCCGGTTTTCAGCGCTATGGTATAGGTGCCCGGAATGGAAAACTGGGGGCATATTTGTTCGGATCCAGATGTCCATAAGGAAGGATCTGACAGTCCCATATCACTACCTAATGTGCCGGACGCCAAAGTAACTCCGGTTGATGGAGTTATGGACCAGACAATATTCGGGCTCAGGCATTTTGTGGCTGTAGCTATAGTCCCTCCCTGGGTTGTGTCTAATATACAAATCGGAGTATTTGTACAGGTGGAGGTTTTGGGCAATATAAAATCGGCTATTGGGGTCGTGGATACATAAATGGGAACCACTCCGACTGCAGAAGTGCCGCATGGATTGCTGGCTACAATATTGGCTGAAAATGAATTTGGGAAAGCGATCGTTCCGTTTGAACTGGTTGTTCCGCAAGAGGATTTTACAAATGTATGTTTTACAGAAGCAGGTGGTGGATGATTAAAGACCTGTTCGGTTGAGCCATCATTGAAGGTAACGGTATAGGTTGTACCGGGAGGGTTGTTTTGCGTACCGGTAATGGGAAATTCTACCACATTATTGCTGCAAATATCTGTATTACCGGGGTTTCCCAACGATACAGCCGGGTTTGAACCGACAAATACGATGTATGTCTTTGTGATAGGGCAACTGTTTGAACCCTCTACGGTATATTTCAGATACCATAATCCAATCTGGTAAGTATGTGTGGTTGATGTCCAGTCTGTCTGGATAAAATCAGCAGAACCATCACCCCAGTTGATTGTATATCGGGTATTGTTGGCTTTTGTGGTTGAGGCATTTGTGAAAAAGAACGTTGAAATCGTGTTACTGCAAACTTTGAAAGCGGGAGTTCCATTAAAAAACTCACCGGAACCTGTACCGTTCAAAGTCGGATCAGGGGATTGAGTTACGGTTACATCTTTAAATACAGACAATGATGTGTCCTTATCGGAAACCGAAAGTTTGACTTTGAATGTTTTAGAGGTGGTACCGAAAGATTCAAATTTATGGGTTGGGCTTACAGCTGTAGAGGTGTTTCCATCCCCGAAATCCCAACTAAATGTGTAGCCGTTTCCACTTACTGAAGGGGTAAATGTGACATCGGTACCTGAGCATGGATTGTTTGGCGAATAGGTAAAATCAATTGTTGTGAGCTGGTTGGCGCTTAATGCTACAGATTGTTTTGTGGCAGACAGAGTCGAGGCAATACAATCAGGGACTGTAACCAGTAATATAAGTAAGATAATGCTATAAAGTCTCATATTTACAATGAATTGAACGTTTTGCCAAGAGTATCTACTCAAAACTCTATACCCTGATATTCAATTCAAACATATAATTTATTCTGTCTGTTTATCGCAAGTAACATCATTAACTTTTCGGGTCAGTTTTTCGCAAACAGGTTTAATTCAATTCGTTTTTTTTGCTTATACTCTTATCCTGAATCTGATCATCCGGAGTGTTGTGATACAACATGAAGATGTGTTAATTCTTAATGATTTACCCATTGATATTGAATTAACCTCTACCTTTGTCTAACAATGTTAGAAATAATAACAAGAATATAATATGGGGCATATAGAACGCAAGCAACGCGATAAAGAAGCTAACCGGCAAAAGATTCTGGATGCAGCCCGGAAGATTGCAGCCTCGGAAGGCTGGGCTGCGGTGACTATCCGCAAAATTGCGACCGAGATAGAATATACACCGCCGATTGTGTATGAGCATTTCGAAAATAAAGAAGATTTATTGCATGAAATCATCAAGAGTGGTTTCAGGGAATTGCATCATAAGTTTACAGAGGAACGTCAGACAGAAACAGACCCCAAGGCATTGATAATGAAATTGTCACTGAATCACTGGGATTTTGCCTTTCAGAACCAGGAACTTTACCAGTTGATGTTTAGCCTTGAACGGCCTGTGCATGATGAGGAGATGCTGGCTCGTTTTTTTGAGATTAAAGAGTTGTTTGTGCAGTTAACCGGCAAAACAGAGGATGATGTACTGGAGATAATATTCAACTGGATGTGTCTGAAAAACGGTACAATCTCTTCATTTATGAAAATGAAAATGCCTCCGCCGTCATCTATTGTGAAGACTTATCGTGAACCCCGTGAGGTATATATTGGCTTCATCGAACGGTTTCTCAATAGCATTGCGAAATATTAGTTATCCTGAAAATCGGTTCGTTTATCGGTAAATTTCGCTTGTAAGTAGAAAATGTAAGTCTCAAATCATTCAATGAGTTTACTTTTGCATCATTCAATAGGTATTTGTTTTTTGTAATCTAACAAAGTAAGATTTTATTACGTAGGTATATGAGGAAAAGAAAGATGGTTTGGTTATTGTGCCTGAGTGCTAGCCCCTGGCTGACATTCGGGCAAAGTTTTTCGTTGAAGGAGTGCATTGATTATGCGCGCAATAACAACGGAAATCAGAAAATTGCTGGCTATGAAACAGCTGTTGCGCAGAAAAAAGTAGGTGAGCAGATTGGGACGATGTTGCCGCAGATTGATGGTTCGGCATCATACACTGACAACCTGAAGCTTTCAACCACCCTTTTACCGGGTGAATTAATGGGAAAACCGGGTGAAAAAATCGCTGTTCAGATGGGAATCAAACACAACCTGACAGCCGGAGTGCAGTTGAATCAGAAGATTTTTGACCCGACTGTGGTTGTAGCACTCAAAGCCGCGAAGGTGAATGAACAATATTCCAATCAAAGCCAGCAGAAGACTACCGAGCAGACGACTTACAATGTAAGTTCAACTTATTATCAGACTTTGGTTATTGCAAAAAGAAGCGGAGTCCTGCGTGCAACGCTGACTGCTTCTGAGAAATTGCTGGCTTCCACCGAGTTGAAGTACAAAAACGGGATGGCCAAAAAGATTGATGTGGATAAAATCCGCGTCAGCTGCAACAATACCCGTTCGCAACTGGAGCAGAGCGAATTGAGTTACCAACAGTCATTGAATATGCTGAAATATCAGATGGGTATGCCGGTGGATTCTCCTATTTCACTGTCTGATACCACGGCTTTAGATATTGATATCGACCGCGAATATCTGGCTTCAAAAAGTGACCTGAATGTAGAGAACCGTGTAGATTACCAATTGCAAAAGACAAATATAAAAGTTCAGGAGTTGGATAAACAACGCAATGTGGTGGGTTATTTGCCTACATTGAGTTTCAATGCGGCATATAACTATAATGCTATGCGCAAAGAGTTTAACTTCTTCGATGGCAATCAGCCCTGGTTCAATAGTTACAACATCGGATTTACTTTCAAAGTGCCAATTTTTGATGGATTACAAAGAAAGTCGCGTATTGCCCAGTCCCGCTTAAATATCACCAAAGCGCAGGAAAATCTTCGCCTGACCGAGCAATCCATCAAGGTGAATGTCTCCAACTACGAGATTCAGTATAAAAATGCGATTGACAACATCCGCAACGAGAAGGAAAATTTGGATTTGGCACAAAACGTTTACTCCAACACCCAGTTGCAATACAACGAAGGAATCAGCACGGCGCTCGAACTGGTTCAAGCCGAAAGTTCGCTGCGTGAATCGCAAAACAACTATTTCAACAAACTTTTCTCACTCTTTATCGCCCGTCTTGATTTGGAACAATCAAAGGGTACTTTAATGAATTACATCAACAACATAAAATAAATCAGACGTTTAGACTATGAAGAAGATAATAACCGGCGTAATTATTCTGGCGCTCATCCTGGCTGCCGGATTCAAAATGAAGGCAAATCACGATAAGATAAATTCAACGAAAAACCTGAATAGCGGTATTTCGAGCGTTATCAGTGTGCAGACCTACACCGTGCAACCGATGGAAATCAGCCAGGCGCTCAATCTGGTGGGAACGCTTTCACCTAACTCAGAAGTGAATATCGCTGCTGAAGCTCAGGGTAAAATCACAACGTTGAATGTTGAGCCTGGTCAGGTAAAAAGCCAGGGAGCGGTCATCGCGTCTATCGACAGTAAGCTCAAACAACTGGCAGTTCGTTCTGCAAAGGTGGCATTGGCGAAGCAAAAACGTGACCTTTCCCGCTACGAAAACCTTTTGAGAGGCGGTAGTGCTACCCAACAACAGGTGGACGATGCCCGCACTGCTTTGGAAAATGCAGTTATCACCCTCGAGCAAGCTCAGAAGCAATTGACCGATGCTACCGTAAAAGCGCCTATCAGCGGTGTGATTACAAAGAAATTGGTGGATAAAGGTGCATTTATTAATGTGGGAACCGCCATCGCTTCTATTGTGGATATTTCCAAACTGAAGTTGAAACTGAGTGTTTCGGAGAGCAATGTGTATAAGATTAAGTTAGGTGAAAAAGCGACCATCACTACCGATATTTATCCGGGTGAGAATTTTGAGGGTAGAGTGACCTTCGTGAGTGCAAAAGGTGATGAAAGCCACAATTACGATGTGGAGATTCAGGTAGTGAATAGCAAAAAGAGTCCATTGAAAGCCGGAACATTTGCCAATGCATTAATCGACCAACCGGCTGTAGGCAAGAAACTCTACATTCCGCGTGAAGCTCTTCAGGGAAGCACCCGTGATGCAAAAGTTTATGTGGATGAAAACGGCAAAGCGCATTTGCGTAATATCGTTGTGCGGGAAGCGGATAACAAATATCTTGAAGTTCAGTCAGGTCTTAACGAAGGTGACGTAGTGGTTACTTCCGGCCAGATTAATCTCGAAGACGGCAAAGCCATCAAAGTAGCAAACTAAATTTCAGCCATTTATAAATCGTAAATGGTAAATGACTAAATTGTAAATGCAATGATTTCCATAACAAATATTGCCATAAAACGCCCCACGCTGGTGGTTGTACTTTTTACCGTACTGGGGCTGCTGGGAATCTTCAGTTATACTCACCTGAAGTATGACCTGGTTCCCAAAATGAATATTCCGGTGGTGACCGTTATTACACAATACCCCGGAGCATCAGCTGCCGAGGTGGAGAGTTCGGTGACCAAGAAAATCGAGGATGCCATTTCCTCTTTGGAAAATGTAAAAAGCATCCAGTCTTCGTCTATGGAGGGCGTTTCAACTGTAACGATTGAGTTGCAGGCTACTGCCGATGCCAATCTGGCTTTGCAGGATGCACAACGTAAAATCAATGCCAATCTTTCCCAACTACCTACTGGTGCCAAATCCCCAACGTTGAATAAATTCTCGTTGGACGATATGCCCATTATCAAGTTGGGGATAACGGGTAAAATGCCCGCAACGCAACTTTACCGCCTGATTGATGACCAGATTAAACCGCAAATCGCCAAAATCAATGGGGTAGGGCAGGTAAATCTGATTGGAGGTACCGACCGCGAAATCAAGATTGACATCAATAAGGAGAAGCTTCAAAGCTATAATCTCACTATTTCACAGGTTTACCAGGCAATCGGTAATGCCAATCTGGAATTACCGACCGGTAAAATCGAAGGAAACACCAAGCAATACTCTGTTCGTTTAGCCGGAAAAGCACATTCACTCGATGATTTTCGTAACGTGGCGATTTCAAAGTCAGCGACCGGAAGTGTCGTGAAATTGATGGATATTGCCGATGTGGTGGATGGAAGCGCTGAAGTGACCAACCTGAATCGCATTAATGGTCTGTCATCTATCGGTGTTCAGATTCAGAAGCAATCCGATGCCAATACCGTTGAGGTGAGTAAGCTGGTTCGTGAGCAATTGGCAAAGATTGAAACACAATACGCTGCGCAACAAATCAAGTTCGATATTGCATCCGATACCTCTATATATACATTGGCTTCGGCACATGGCGTAATGGAGGACCTTTTGCTGGCGATTATCCTGGTGTCTATCGTGATGTTCCTCTTCCTGCACAGTTACCGCGACTCGTTGATTGTGTTGGTTTCTATTCCGGCTTCTATCGTTTCGGTATTTGCCGCGATGTACATCTTCGACTTCTCGCTCAACCTGATGACGCTGATGGCGCTTTCGCTTGTCATCGGTATCCTGGTGGATGACTCTATTGTGGTACTTGAAAATATTCACCGACACCTGCACATGGGTAAAGACCCGCAGCGTGCAGCATTGGAAGGACGTAACGAAATCGGCTTTACCGCAGTAGCGATTACGATGGTGGACGTGGTGGTATTCGTACCGCTTTCACTGGTGACCGGTATGATTGGAGGTATGTTGCGCGAATTCTCGCTGGTTATTGTATTCTCTACCCTGATGAGTTTGTTTGTATCGTTTACCATTACTCCGCTTTTGGCTTCCCGTTTTGGTCGAATCGAGCATTTGAATAAATCCTCTCTCTTAGGCCGCCTGGCATTAGGCTTCGAATCGCTCTTTGTCAAAGTGACTCATACTTACGAAAAAGCTCTGAAATGGGGTTTAGGTCACCGCAAAACCGTGTATGCAATTACTACCGTGCTGCTCATCTCATCTTTTGCTCTGGTGGCAAAAGGCTTTATCGGAGCCGAGTTTATGACTAATGGTGACCGAGGAGAGTTTACCATCAAGCTTGAAGGCGACCCACAGAATACCATTTACCAAACCAACATGCTAACCCAAAAGGTGGAAAAAATCCTTTACAGCAAACCGGAAGTGGTAAAAGTATTTTCCAATATCGGATTCTCCAGCGGACAGGCCGGACTGGGAACAAGCGAACAGAATAAAAGTGAAATTACGGTGACGCTTATTCCGAAAGAAGAACGCAAACAGACTGTTCAGGAATATGCCGCGATGATTAAAGATGAGTTACAGCAAATTCCCGGTATTAAAGTAACGGCAACAGCAACCTCGCTGATGGGTAATGCCGATGATGCGCCGATTCAGGTGTTGCTACGCGGTCCGGAAGTGGACAAATTGTTTGTTATGGCCGATAGCGTCATGAAGGTAATGAAAACTGTGCCGGGAACCAGCGACGTGAAGCTTTCTATAGATAAAAGTAAGCCGGAGCTGCAAATTGCACTCGACCGTGATAAAATGGCCTTGCTGGGACTTTCGGTAAATGATGTGGCTAATACGCTTCGTCTGGCATTCGCCGGAAATACCGACCTTCAGTTCTCAGAGTTGGGCAAAGACTACGATATTAATGTCCAGTTTGACCTGGCAGACCGCCGTCAGGTGGAAAACCTGAATGCTCTTACCGTTAAGAATAGTGCAGGCAAATTGGTGCAGTTGTCCGATTTTGCAACGGTTCACCAGTCATTAGGGCCAAATAAACTCCAACGTTACGACCGTATCTCTTCGCTGACAATAAATGCAGCTGTGTTTGGTCGTCCCGTGGGAACCGTAGGACAGGAGATTAAAGACCTCGTTGCGAAAGAAATTCATCCGGGCAACATTACCATCGATTATAAAGGTCAGCTCGAGCGTCAGTCCGAAGCATTCGGGAGCTTGTTCCTCGTTATCGGGGCGGCGCTCATCTTCGTGTACCTTATTATGGTTGCGCTTTACAACTCCTATTTATATCCGTTCGTGGTGTTGTTTTCCATTCCGGTGGCGATTATCGGAGCCTTGATAGCGTTGGCCATTTCGGGTAAAACCATTTCGATATTCACCTTTATCGGTTTTATCATGCTGATTGGTCTGGTGGCGAAAAATGCCATTCTGATTGTCGACTTCACCAACCACTTGCGAGCCCGTGGCCTTGGAGTCACCGAAGCCCTCATCGAAGCGGGCAAGGAGCGCCTCCGTCCAATACTGATGACCACTTTCGCGATGATTTTCGGTATGCTACCCATAGCGCTGGCCACCGGAGCCTCTGCTGAAAGTAAAAACGGCCTCGCCTGGGCAATTATCGGAGGACTTTCCAGTTCTTTATTATTGACACTAGTGCTTGTTCCATCCGTTTATGTAACGATGGAAAAAGGAAAAGCCTTCTTCAAACGACTCTTCCGCAAGAAAAAACCTGCTTCGCTGGAGTTGTACCCCGACTGATTTCATTCTTTAATTTTGCAAATTTTCCCACGGCTCTGTCTTCTTCGGAATGCAGAGCCGTTTTTCTCGATCCCTCAGTCCTTCATTCCCTCAATCCCTATCCTTAGGGCGCGTCCCTCCGGTGGTCGTGTCGGGCTATCCGCTTCAGTCCTCGCTCGCGCACTCGCTGCGGGCTTTCCGCTGCTATCCCTCGCGCAGAAGTCACCTTCAGGCTCTCCGATACCCCACCAAACCTCCAGGGTTTCCAAAACCCTGGAGGTTTATTAAACCCCATCTTTACCAAAGTTTCGAACTTTGGTAAAGTTTTTCCCCACAAAATATCCCCCAATCCGTAATCAATCCTCAAAAATTCCTCCATTTGGAAACAAAACGCACCCACTGAAAAATAGAATTTCAACCCGTTTTCCTCTCAATCTCTACAAATCGCCACTCCCTCCGTCCCTCACCCCCCACAATCCCTATACTTACGCTCAGTAGGTTATGTTCTTTAACAGAAAAAAGGCGTCGTATAATTTGGAGCGAATAGATAAACCGACTACTTTTGCACTCGCTAAACAGGAAGGGCAGCGGCCCAACGAAGATTGCTTGAGACTTTTGGAAATAAAAATCTGAAAAGATTTGGAAGATAAAAAAGAAAAGCGTTATCTTTGCAGCCGTTTCGCTAAAACTTTTGGTGGAGCAAAATGAAAAGAGTTCATTGAAGAAATTATAGATAGACAAGTAGTACAAAAACTGCTTTGTTCAATAAAGACCAGTGATGGTAAAGAATAAAGCAAGGGAAAAATTAAACCGTCAATTAGCAATAATTGGAGTAAGGATTAACTTGAAGGTATTAAAACGATTGGTTTACCAATCACAAAAAACAAATAATACAACGAAGAGTTTGATCCTGGCTCAGGATGAACGCTAGCGATAGGCCTAACACATGCAAGTCGAGGGGCAGCACTTCGGGTGGCGACCGGCGCACGGGTGAGTAACGC